>CAYQFB010000009.1:0-10188 GCA_964416705.1 uncultured Alphaproteobacteria bacterium | reverse complement strand
ATATTTTTTCATAATATCTAAAGATTTAAAATCATTAATTAAGTTATTATAACCAAATGATGTACCTCTTTCTGTAATCATAATTTTGTTATTTCCTGTACTTTCAATTTTTTTATAAATATTAGGTACTTCATAAGGAGATAAAAACTGTCCTTTTTTAACGTTAATTATTTTGTTTGTTTTTGCTGCTGATATTAATAAGTCAGTCTGTCTACATAAAAATGCTGGTATTTGAAGAATATCAACACTTCCCGTTTTTGATAAAAAATCACACTGACTTTCGTTGTGAATATCAGTTAATATAGGGCAATTAAAAGTAGATTTTATTTTATTAAATATTTTTTCAGCTTGACTTATTTCAATACCCCTGTTGCTATTAATACTTGATCTGTTTGCTTTATCAAAACTGGACTTATAAACAAATTTAATATTCTGTTTTTGACAAATATTAGCAATTTTTTCAGCCATATTCAAAGAGTGACTTTCACTCTCAATCACACACGGACCTGCTATTAAGAAAAATTTTTTATTATTTGATATTTCAAAATCTGCTATTTTAATATTATTCATTTTATGCAACTTTTTATAAAAGATGAAAATAAAGGATGTGGTGCCAAAGGTCTAGATTTTAATTCAGGATGAAACTGAACCCCAATAAACCATTTATGATTTGTGCTCTCTAAAACTTCAGGTAGGACATTGTCTGGAGACATACCTGAAAAATGAAAACCTTTCTCTTCAAAACCTTTAGTATAAGATAAATCCACTTCATATCTATGTCTATGTCTTTCAGAAATTTCATTTTTTTTATAAATTTTGCTAACTTTAGAACCTTTTTTAAGCAAAGCTTTATAGGCTCCAAGTCTCATAGTACCTCCTTTGTCACTATCCTGATCCCTTCTTTCGATTTTGTTTTCATTATTCCATTCTGTCATAAGGCTAACTACTGGATTATTTGATGTATGAAATTCAGTTGAATTAGCTTCTTCATTTCCAAATACATTTCTTGCTATTTCAATCACACTTAATTGCATTCCTAAACAAATGCCAAAAAAAGGAATATTATTTTCTCTTGAAAATTTTATAGCCTGAATTTTGCCTTCAACACCTCTGTAACCAAATCCACCAGGTATAAGAATACCATCAACGCCATGTAATTCTTTTAACAATTCAGATGTTTTAATTTTTTCTGCATTTATCCAATTGATTTTAACCTTAACATTATTTTCAATACCTCCATGATTAAGAGCTTCTATTAGAGATTTATAACTATCTTTTAAGTTTGTGTATTTTCCAACAACGCCAATAATTACTTCTTTTTTTAAATTATTTATTTTATTTGTTAAATTTTTCCAAGCGTCTAAATTAAGAGGGTATTTAGAAAGGTCATAACCTAAATGCTCAAGTAAAACTTTATCAAGTCCAGCTTGAGAATAGATTGATGGAACCTCATAAATAGAATTAGCATTCAAGGCAGGAATTACAGAATCTTTTTTTACATTACAAAACTGTGATATTTTTTCAAGAGACTCTTGATTAATTTCTTTTTCACATCTACACATTATAATATCAGGCTGAATACCTGAATTTAGCAATTCCTTAACAGAGTGTTGGGTAGGCTTTGTTTTTAATTCTCCAGCTGAACTCAAATAAGGAACATAAGTCATATGAATTAAAGCTGATGATATTTTTTTATCATTTCTAATCTGTCTTATTGCTTCTAAAAAAGGGAGGGACTCAATATCTCCCACAGTGCCCCCTATTTCATAAATTATAATATCTTCATCTTCGAAATTAGAATTTATGAAAATCTTGATTTCATCTGTCACATGAGGGATAACTTGTATAGTAGCTCCAAGATAATCTCCTTTTCTTTCTTTCTTTAAAACATTAGAGTAGATTTTTCCTGATGATGTACTATCAGTTTTTTTAGCAGATCTATTTGTAAACCTCTCATAATGACCTAAGTCTAGATCAGTTTCAGCACCATCATCAGTAACAAAAACTTCACCATGTTGATATGGACTCATTGTACCTGGATCTACATTGAGATACGGATCAAGCTTTCTTATTCGGACTTTAAAATTTCTTTGCTGAAGTAAAGAAGCAACTGCTGCGGAAGCTATACCTTTACCAAGAGATGAGGCAACTCCGCCCGTAATAAAAACATATTGCATTACGGATAACCCTGATACAGAATTGAATAATCTATATCAAGATAATTATATTAATTGTTTTCAGGAATTACTGGTTCTTGGGATATTTCTTCTTCTGAATTAATAGAAGGAAGAGATTCTAGAACATTTTTTTCAGATCCTATTGAGGCAAAAATTGTCAAAATTACGCTCATAACCATAAATAAAGTTGCTGTTAAGGCAGTCAATCGTGATAATAAGTTTGCAGAACCTCTAGGGGACATCATTCCCCCTAAGCCACCACCACCACCTAGTCCTAAACCTTCATTATCGCTTCCTTGAAGTAAAACAAATATTACTAAAAGTACTGCAAGAATTAGCTGAATGATTATTAACGTTAACATTTGGCACTTATATTTATAAAGTATTATAAATCAAGATATTAATCTTGAATTATCTTTGTAAATTCATCTGATTTAAGTGATGCTCCGCCAATTAGAACGCCATCAACATTTAATAAAGATGTAATCTCTTTTACATTATTAGATTTTACAGAACCTCCATATATAATTTTAAATTTATTAAATTTAGCATTATGTTCTCTAATAAAGCTATGAGTATCATTTATTTCTTCATTTGTTGGAGTTAAGCCTGTTCCTATTGCCCAAATAGGCTCATATGCTATTATAGTATTTTGAAAATTAGATGAGATTGGGATGCTCTTTGTTAATTGCTCTTCTAATATATCATTTGTTATTCCTTTTTCTTTATCTTCTAATGTTTCACCAACACAAATTATAGGTATTAAATTATTTTTGATTAAATTTTCAGATTTATGATTTATTTCTTTATTCTTTTCAAAAAAAAATTGTCTTCTCTCGGAGTGTCCCACAATGCAAAAATTAACATTTAAATCGGAAAGTGAGTCAGCTGAAATTTCTCCAGTAAATGCACCATCTTTATGTTGTGAAACATTTTGAGCACCAACATAAAATTCTGTTTTATTTTTAGACATATAATCCAAATAAATAGACGTAGGGCAGATAACTACACATTTTGATCTATCTCGAGGTAAAGATATTTCAGTAATAAATTGATCAATAAACTGAAAATTTCCATTTAACTTCCAATTTGCTATAAAAAATGAAGAAAAATTATCTAATTTGATCATAATTATTTTCCCTTATAGAAACTATTATTATAGAAGCAACCTTAATTATGTTTAGAAGTTTAGGAAAATCAAAAATTGCATTTGTTCTAGCTATTCTCTTCGGAATCAGCATATTTTTTTTTAGAGGCTCTGGAAGATATTCAAATCTGTTTAATTCGGATAATATAGTAGCATCAGTATCTGGAACTCCAATCTCAACAACCAAATTTCTTCGCGTGTTAGATATGAATATTAGTCAATATAGCCAAATGTTTGGCCGACAAATGACATCTGAAGAGATTCAAGCTTTTCAAATTCATTCTATGGCTCTCGGAATCTTAATTAACAATGCGGTTTTTGAAAATGAATTTGACTCTCAGAATTTTATTATAGATGAAACAGTAGTCGCTTCAGAGACTAAAAAAAGGTTTCCTAATATTTATAATAAAAATAACAAGCTTGATGAAATAGCATTAAATTCATTCCTTAAACAGCAAAGGTTAAAAATTGAAGATTTAGTCAAAATTATAAATTATGAAACCAGGTCAAATGTTTTTGATGAGCTTTTCTTAGAGGTAAAATATCCAAATAAATTTCAAAAAATTATAAATAAACATAATAATCATTCCAGAAACATAAACTTAATTAAATTTAACATAAATGAATATAAATTAAGCAATATTGAAAACCTTGATATTTCTATAAATAACCAAAAAATCGTTGATTATTTTAATAAAAACATCAATTCATACATGGATCCAGAAAAAAGAGATGTATCGTACATATTAATTGATAAAAATGATTATCTGGATCAATATACACCATCAAATTCAAAAATTGAAAATTACTATAACAACAATAAAAAACTTTTTTTAGAGCCAGAAAAAAGAGATTTTCTTCAATTTAATTTTAAAAGTTTAGAGGAAGCTTCAGAATTTAAAAATAAAACAATATCATTTAACTCTGAAAATATTATTAAGTTTGCCGAAGAAAATAATATTACTTTTAATAAGTTTACAAGTGTAGCTAATGATGAAGTTTTAGAAGAGTTATCAGATGTTATCTTCAGCCTAAAAGAAAATAATATTTCTTCTGTTGTTGAGACTACTTTGGCAAAACATGTCATAATAGTAAGCAAGATTTATCCAGAAATTCAAAACACAATTGCTCAATCTAAAGATAAAATTATCGAAACTTTACTTGAGGTTGAGTTAAATAATTATATTTTAGAATTAAAAAATAATATAAGCCAACAAATACTTGATGGGACCTCATTAAATGAGATAGCTAATATTAATTCGCTTACAATAAAAAATTTAAGCAGAA
Source organism: uncultured Alphaproteobacteria bacterium (assembly GCA_964416705.1). Taxonomy (GTDB): domain Bacteria; phylum Pseudomonadota; class Alphaproteobacteria; order HIMB59; genus CACPNW01. The sequence goes on along the minus strand of CAYQFB010000009.1, from coordinate 5,577 downwards.
CTGAAAGAGCTTTTGACACAATTAAGGATGACTTTGTTATAAATGAAATTGTTACAAAAGCTTTTTCATCTAATAAAGATTTTGTAAGCGATATTGAGGATATTAACGACAATCAATCAATAATTATCAACGTTGATAATATAATTTATGAGAAACCATATGAACTAAATCAAGTATTTGAGAGAGTTTCAGATGATTGGATAAAATCTCTAAAAATTAAAGAAATTGAAAGTTATATCGATGACTCAATTTCTAATTCTAAACTCATAAAAGATTTATCAATTTATTTTAAAGTGGAAACTTCTAATATTGATTTAAAATTTAATAGTGATGATTTTCCATCAACATTTAAAAACAAAGTTTTTGATAATGATATTGATAAAATTTATTTTAGCGTTTCAAATGATGAAATATATGTTGCCAAAACTAATAAGGTTACCTTTCCTAGTGATGGGGAAATAAATAATCAAGATTTAGAGTTAAGTTCTGAATTAAGAAGTTTTTTTGGAGCTGAGATTGTTAAAAACAAAAATATCTCAAAAAATGATAATTTAATTCAGGCTTTAATAAGCCAATATTAATGAATGAGTCAAAAAATAAATTTATAGAGGGGCTAAAAAATAATAAACCCCAACTTTTAACTAGAGATTTAATTGCTGATATTGAAACGCCAATATCCTCTCTTCTAAAAATTAAAAAAAATCAAAACTACTCTTTTTTATTGGAGTCAGTTGAAGGTGGAAGTCTGAGAGGCAGATATTCGCTATTAGGATGTGATCCAGATTTAATTTGGAAAGTTGATAATAATTTGGCCTCAATAGAATACAACTATCAAAATTATAATTATAAAATTTCTAATGAGCCAATTGAATCACTAAAAAACCTAATAGAATTTTCACAATTTGATAAAGGAAATATAGATGTACCCTATCCTATTCTTGTTGGATATTTGGGATATCCAATGATTCAATATATGGAAAAAATATCATTAATAAATAATGATAATATAAATATACCTGACTCTATTATGATTAGGCCAAAAATTGTTGCAGTTTTTGATAATATAAAAGATACAATTACTGTTATGACAGTCGTTTATCCAAATGAGGAAAAAAATTATGGAACCGCTTTTAATGAAGCTCAAGAATTATTAGAATTAAAAATAAATCAACTTAAAGAAAATCTTGTTCAAGAACCAGTTAATCAGATTAAATCAAATTTAAAATTTATATCTAATTATTCTAAAAAAGATTATTTTTCTATAATTTCAAAGGCCAAACAATACATTAAAGATGGCGATATTTTTCAAGTAGTTACTTCACAAAGGTTTGAAACAAAATACGATCTTGAGGCGGTGAGTCTTTATAGATCATTAAGGAGGTTAAACCCTTCACCATATTTAGTTAATTTGAACTTTAATGAAATAGGACTAGTAGCTTCTAGTCCTGAACTACTTGTCCAATTAAGAAATCAAAAAATAACTATAAGACCTATAGCTGGTACAAGAAAAAGAGGAAAAAACGCAAGTGAAGATCTAGAACTATCAAAAGATTTACTTCAAGATAAAAAAGAGCTAGCGGAACATTTAATGCTTTTAGATCTAGGAAGAAATGATGTTGGAAGAGTTGCTCAGAATAAATCAGTAAAAGTTACAGAGAAAATGATTATAGAATATTATTCTCATGTTATGCATATTGTATCAAATGTAGAAGGGCTAATAGATGATAAATACGATGCAGTTGATGCTCTTAAAGCTGGTTTTCCAGCTGGTACCGTATCTGGTGCTCCAAAAATTCGTGCCATGGAAATAATTGAAGAACTTGAGAACCTTAATAGAAGTTTCTATGCAGGATGTATGGGATATTTTGATTCTAACGGGGACATGGATACATGCATTAGTTTAAGAAGTGGATTGGTCAAAAATGGAAAATTGCATATCCAGGCTGGAGGAGGTGTCGTTTATGATTCTAATCCAGAAGATGAATATCAAGAAACAATCAATAAAGCTGGAGCTTTGATGGCTGCAGCAGAAGACTCATACAAATATAATTAATGATTCTGTTAATAGATAACTACGATAGTTTTACTTATAATGTTAAGCATTACTTAAGTGAAGTAGGTGCAAAAGTTGAAACATATAGAAATGATAAGATATCTCTAAATGAAATTAATGACCTTCACCCTAAAGCGATTGTACTCTCTCCAGGTCCATGCACACCAAATGAAGCAGGTATTTGTCTTAAACTTATTGAAAAATTTAAAAATATATATCCTATTCTTGGCATATGTTTAGGTCATCAATCTATAGGACAGGCTTTTGGTGCTAAAATTATTAAATGCGAAGAAATCATGCATGGTAAAATTGATAAAATGAAACATAATAATCATAAAATTTTTAAAAATATTGAAAGTAATTTCTCAGCAACAAGATATCATTCTTTAGTTATAGATAGGAAAACCTTATCATCCGAATTTATTATAACTGCAGAAACTGAAAAAAATATTATTATGGGAATTGCGCATTCAAGATTACCTATTTATGGATTTCAATTTCATCCAGAAAGCATAGGAACTGATGTTGGTAAAAATTTACTAAAAAATTTCTTAACATTGATTAATTATGGAAATTAAAAGATTTAAAAATAAATTATTCTCTCAGCAAGATTTAACATCAGATGAATCAACGTATCTTTTTGAATTAATTATGAGTGGAAAATTAAGTGAGATTGATATTACAGCCATTTTGACTTCACTTAAAATAAAGGGCGAGACTAAAGATGAAATATTAGGAGCTACAAAAATAATGAGGTCAAAATCTATGAAGATTTCTTCCTCTGTTAATACTGTTGATACGTGTGGTACTGGAGGAGATATGTCAGATACATTAAATATATCTACAGCTGCCTCTTTGGTTGCTGCAAGTTGTGGTATAAAAATTGCAAAACATGGCAATAAATCAGTAAGTTCGAAATCTGGTTCTGCAGACATGCTAGAAAGTATAGGCTACAAATTTTCAGACGATCCAAAAATTATTGAGGATCAATTAAACAGAAATAATTTTTGCTTTATGTTTGCTCAATACCATCATTCAGCAATGAAATATGTAATCAATGTAAGAAAAACATTAGGAACAAGAACAATTTTTAATCTTTTAGGCCCATTAACAAATCCAGCAAATGCCACAAACCAACTTTTGGGTGTTTACGATAAAAAATGGCTTAATACTCATTGTGAAGTTTTAAAAGAGCTGGGATCAAATAATGTAATGGTCGTTCATGGTGTTGATGGTTTAGATGAAATTACACTTAGTCAAAATACTCATATTTGTGAGTTAAAAGACCAAACTATACATAATTATATTTTAGATCCTCGTGAAATTGGCTATGATTATATTTCTCTAGAAGAAATTAAAGGTGGAGATCCACAATACAATGCCAAATGTTTTTTAAAAATGATTGATGGAAATTTTAATCAATTCCAAAATATAGTAGAAATAAATGCTGGTGCAGCTATTTATCTTGCTGGAAAATGCTCTAATATAAAAGAAGGTGCTATAATTGCTAATAAAACAATTTCTGAAGGAAAAACAAAAGAATTTATTACAAAAATTACTAATGAGTAATATTTTAAAAAAAATATGTGAAGATAAAAATAAAGAAATTGAAATATTAAAAAATAAATGCTCTTTAAGCACATTAAAAAAATTAATTTCAGATAAAATCGAAAAAAGAAATTTTAAAAATGCAGTTATTGAGTCTGCTAGTAATAAAAACAATTTTATAATTGGCGAAATTAAGAAGGCAAGTCCAAGTGCTGGAGAAATAATTAAAGATTATGATCCTTTAGATATTGCAAAAACTTATCAAAATGCAGGCATTGGAGCAATTTCTATTTTAACTGAAAATAATTATTTTAGTGGTGAAATAGATCATTTGTCTCTCATAAAACAAAATACAAGAATACCAATTTTAAGAAAAGATTTTATAATTGATGAATATCAAATATATGAAAGTAAAGTATACCAAGCAGATATTATACTTTTAATTATATCTATATTAAGCGATGATCAATTGAGGCGCTTTTTGGATATATCAAAAGAATTAAAATTAGATGTCATTATTGAAACCCATGATGAAGAAGAAATTAAAAGAGCAATGAAATTAGACTACCCAATAATTGGCATAAACAATAGGAATTTAAAAAATCTTAAAACTGATGTTAAGAACTCCGCAAATCTATTTACAAGTATTACAAAAGATTTTACTGTGATTGCTGAAAGTGGCATCAAATCTTTATCTGATATTGAAATGTATAATGGGCTTGGTATATTTAATTTTCTTATTGGGGAGTCAATTTTAAGATCAAATGATTATGCTACTTTTATTAAAAAATTATTAAATAATGATTAGTCATTTAGATAAAAAAAATAATCCAATTATGGTTGACGTTGGTGGTAAGGATATTACTCATAGAACTGCTGAAGCTGAAGGTGAAGTAGTTTTTGATAAGATAACGTTTAAAAAAATTGAAAAATTAAAATCAAAAAAAGGAAGTATAAAAAATGTGGCAATTATAGCTGGTATAATGGGGGCAAAAGAAACTTCAAGGTTAATACCCCTTTGCCATAATATCCCTATCGATTCGATTAATGTAGAAATCACAAAAAATGCCAAAAGAAATACATTAAATGTAAATGCTAAAGTTAAAACTAGTTCTAAAACAGGAGTTGAAATGGAAGCATTAACTGCAGTAACTGTAAGTTGTTTAACAATTTATGATATGTGCAAATATTTAAATAAATCTATAAAAATAAAAAATATTAAATTAATTTCAAAAAAAGGCGGAAAATCAGGAAATTTTCAAGATTAATATTAAATAAAAAAAAAGGTTGTCTTTAAATAAAAGAGAACATATATAGAACGAATATGCTTACTAAAAAACAAAAGGAGTTATTTGTTTATTTAAATAACTATATTTCATCCAATGACATATCACCGTCTTTTGAAGAAATGAAAAATGCAGTTAATCTAAAATCAAAATCAGGAATTCATAGATTAATCACTAGTTTAGAGCAACGAGGATATATTAAACGTCTAAAGCACAAAGCAAGAGCAATGGAAATTACTAAAGATCTTCCTAATAAAAATATTAAATCTATAAACTCCGCTAAAGAAGAAAATTTTCTCGATATACCTTTAGTTGGTTCAATCGCTGCAGGTGAAGCAATAGAAGCAATAAATTCATCAGATTCAATGATTTCTATTCCTAGATCTCTTGTAAGCAAAAATTCAACCTATTTTGGATTAAAAGTAAAAGGCCTTTCCATGATAGATGAAGGTATTTTTGATGGAGATATAGCAATTATAAAAAAAACAAATTCAGCAGAAAATGGTAAAATAGCTGCCGTACTTACATTAGATAACGAGATTACTTTAAAAAAAGTTAAAATGACTAATCAAAAAATATATTTGATACCTGCTAATAAAGCATATCAAATCAAAGAACATCGTCTTGGAGATGTACAAATTCAAGGCACTTTATCTGGCATTATAAGAAAATATAATTAATAGTCATCTT
>CAYQFB010000008.1:0-11734 GCA_964416705.1 uncultured Alphaproteobacteria bacterium | reverse complement strand
TTTTATTATCATCGACCTTTATAGCTGCACTGATATTTTTAGTTATTGATATAATTTGGTTAAGCTTTTCTGTTAAAGCATTTTACCGCCCAAATTTAGCCCCCTTATTACTTGATAAACCTGTAATGTGGGCTGCAGTAATGTTTTATTTAATATATATTTTTGGCTTAAGTTTTGTTATCATTGAACCTTCATTATATTCCCAAAATACCTTACATTTTTTATTCAAAGCTTTTATTTTTGGTTTAGTAGCATATGGAACATATAACCTTACAAATATGGCAACAATTAAAGGGTGGTCATATAGGGTTGTATTTGTTGATATGATATGGGGAGGGGCACTAACTTCTTTCTCTTCTTATTTTGGAATTTCAATTGCAAAAAAATTTCTATTTTAATTTATTAATATTATAATAAAGTAAATCACCTAAGATAGGGTAATTTAAAAATTCTTTTTTATATTTTTGAATAAAATTTTCTACTATCTCTTCGCAATAAAATCTTGCTTTTTTTTCTCCCATTACACTTAATAAAGTTCTTTTACCTTGTTTTTTATCTTTTCCAGGTGTTTTACCAATTTCCTTAAAAGAATCTACTTCATCAATTAAATCATCAACTATTTGAAATATTCTACCAAAAATAGATCCATAATTTTTACTAAATTTAATCCTTTTAATTGACTCACCTTTTATAATAAAAGGAGCAGCAAAAGAAAACTCAAATAAACTACCTGTTTTTTTATTATACATTTCAATAATTTTATTTTTACTCAATTTTTTATTTTCATATAATAAATCTAAAGATTGACCTCCAGCTAATCCTCCATAACCAGTACATAATGTCAAATAGTTAATTAGTTTTAAATTTTTTTCTTTTTTTATTTTTTTTAAACATCCGGACAATAATTGAAATGCAAAATCGTGGAGCGCATCACCAGCTAAAATTGCAGTTGCTTCACCAAATTTTTTATGCGTACTCAGTTTACCTCTTCTATAATCATCGTTATCCATACTAGGAAGATCATCGTGAATTAGTGAGTATGCATGTATTGATTCTATTGAAGATGAAATTATCATTGCATTTTCTGATGATAAATTAACAATTTTAGAAGATTGCGACACTAAAAAAGCTCTTATTCTTTTACCACCATTAATTGAACTATATTTCATGGCTTTAGCTAGTAAAGTCTTATCAAGTTTTTTTTGTATTATATTATTGTAAAATTTATCAAATTTTGACTTGTTTAGATCTATTAAGGTATTTATTTCCATAATTGTTTTTTTATATTTGTTTTAATCCCTAAATTATTTATTACAATACACTAAATAAAATATGAGAATCGAAGAGGAAATTAAACTAGACTATTCTGATGTTCTTTTTAGACCTAAAAGAAGTACATTAAAAAGTAGAAGGGAAGTTAATCTCAAGAGAAAATATAGATTTAAACATTCTAAATTAACTTGGGAGGGAGTGCCTATTATTGCTTCTAATATGGATGGTGTTGGAGAGGTTGATATTGCTACAAAATTAGCGTCATTTAATATGATGACCGCACTTACTAAACAGCATGATAATAAGGAGATTAAAAATTTACAAAAAGCTAGATCAATTCATAACTATGCAGCCTTGAGTTGTGGAACCAGCAAAGATAGTTATAAAAGATTAAATGATCTTTTAAAAAAAAATCCAAAATTTAAATTTATTTGCATTGATGTAGCAAATGGATATTCAGAAAACTTTAGCAATTTTGTTAGTGAGATAAGAAAAAAATATCCTACAAAAACAATAATAGCCGGAAACGTAGTAACAGCAGATATGACCCAAGAGTTAGTTCTTAGTGGGGCTGACATTGTAAAGGTTGGAATAGGTCCCGGAAGTGTTTGCACAACAAGAATCCAAACTGGGGTAGGTTATCCTCAACTAAGTGCTGTTTTAGAATGTGCAGATGCAGCTCATGGACTTGGCGCCCATATTATTGCTGACGGTGGTTGCACAAGTCCAGGAGATGTAGCTAAAGGATTTGGAGCAGGTGCAGATTTTGTAATGCTAGGTGGAATGCTTGCTGGACATAAAGAAGGCGGTGGTAAAATTATAAAAGATAATGGTAAAAATTATATTGAGTTCTATGGCTCAAGTTCTGAAGAAGCTAATGAAAAACATTATGGTGGTTTAGCTAATTACAGATCTTCAGAAGGCAAAAAAGTTAGAATTCAGTATAGATCATCTTTAGAAAAAACAGTTAAAGATATTTTAGGGGGAATTAGAAGTAGTTGTACTTATGTAGGTGCACCAACTTTAAAACAGCTTAGTAAATGTACAACATTTGTACGAGTTAATAACCAATATAATGATGTTTTTGGTAAGATATAGTTAATAACCTATTGCTAAACCGTCTTTTCTTGGATCTGATCCACCAATTAATATTCCATCTTTTCTATCAATAAGAATACCTTGTCCGCCTCCTATTCCATCCTCTGATATTTGAATGTCATGCCCAAGATTGGATAGCTCATTTACTAAAGTTTGTGAAAATGATTTTTCAATCATAAGTTTTCCATTTAATGCAAATGCTCTTTGTGAATCAATAGCTTCTTGTATACTCATTTCAAATTCAAAAATATTCTGTAACACTTGTGCTTGGCCAATTGGTTGATATTGTCCGCCCATTACACCATAAGACATTATAGCATGATTATTTTTATCAGTTAATAGACCTGGTATTATTGTATGTAATGGTCTCTTATTTGAATCAATGCAATTCGGATGATCTTCTTCTAACCTAAAGTTTACACCACGATTTTGAAATAATACTCCTGTATTTTCAGAACAAATACCACTTCCAAATGCATGACAAATTGAATTTATAAATGATACAGCATTCAAATCTCTATCAACAACAGTCAAATATACAGTTTCTGGATGTGAAGTAACATAAGATTGTTTTGAATCATAAGTTTTGCTCAAACTAATTTTATTAAATATTTCATTAATTAAATTTTCATTCATTAACGATTCAAAATCAAAATTTGAAAAATTAGGATCACCTATAATAGTTTCTTTTATTTCAAAACATACTTTTGTTACTTCAGCTTGAATATGAAATCTTTGAGAATCCAAATAATTAATATTATTCCAATTATATTTTTCTAATAATCTCATCATTAAATGAACTATTACGCCAGGTCCGTTTGGTGGACATTGATTTATAAAATTCTCTTTATATTTTGAAATTAATGTGTCTGAGAATATTGTTTTTTGGTTATAAAAATCTTCTTCAGTATGAGTCCCCCCAAGATGATTTAAACTGTTAACCATATCTTTAACAATATTACCTTCATAGAATCCCTTAGCTCCCTTTTTGCCAATGATATTTAAGGTATTAGCCAATTTGATATTTCTATAATTTGTAGCAAATTTTGGAGCTTTATTATTAATCAAAAATTCATTTTTAGCTATTTTATTTTTTTTTAATTTATCTTCATTTTTTTTCCAATGATATGCTTCAATCTCATGAACTGGGAAACCATTTCTCGCGTAATTCTCTGCTGTTATGAATAATTGTGCAAATTCTAACTTTCCAAATTTTTTATGCATTTCAAACCATGCATCAACCGCTCCTGGTATTGTTACAGAATGAGGACTTAATAGTCCAATTGAGTCAATTTTATTTTTTTTAAAAAAATTAAGATTTGCATTTTTAGGATTTATACCTGAGCCATTAATAGATATAGGTTTTTTATTTTCCATTTTTACAATAGCAAAACAATCTCCACCAATTCCTGTTGAGCCAGGTTCTATTACTGATAAAACTGCTGAAGCAGCGATTGCAGCATCAACTGCGTTACCTCCAATTTTAAGTATATTAATTGCTTCTTGAGAACTTAAGGGCTGTGAAGTAGCTACCATTGCATTATTTGCTAATACATTTGACCTGCCTGGTTCATAAATTCTTCTCATATTTAGCTAATTTTAATATATGTTTGACAAACTAATGCATAGAATTTATTAGCGCTTTTATTATGAAAGTTAGATGTTCACTAAAATCTGCAAAAACTAGGGATAAAGACTGCAAGCTTGTAAGAAGAAAAGGCAGAATTTATGTTATTAATAAAAAAAATCCTAGAATGAAAGCCCGTCAAGGCTAGTAATTTTCCGCAATATATTTTTCAGCTTCTAAAGCAGCCATACACCCCATACCTGCTGCTGTAACAGCTTGTCTGAAAGTTTTATCTTTTACATCACCAGCCGCATATACGCCTTTTACATTAGTTTCTGTGCTATCAGGTTTTGTAATGATGTAATTTTCATTATCCATTTTAATTTTATTTTTAAAAAGAGATGTTGAAGGATCATGACCAATAGCGATAAATGCACCTGTTGCCTTGATAATTTTTTTACTTTTATCATTAATATTTTTTAATTTAATTTCTTTGAGAGAAAGTGGTTCTTCCGAACCTATAAATTCCTCAACAACATGGTTCCATATCACATCTATTTTTGGATGATTTAAAAGTCTTTGTTGAAGGATTTTTTCTGCACGTAGTCTGTCACGTCTATGAACTAAAGTTACTTTAGAAGCAAAGTTTGTTAAGTATAAAGATTCTTCAACAGCACTATTTCCACCACCAATAACAATTATATTTTGATCTTTAAAAAAAAACCCATCACAAGTTGCGCATGCAGAAATTCCAAAACCCTTAAACTTATTTTCTGACTCTAAATTTAGCCATCTTGCTTGAGCTCCTGTTGCAATAATTACAGACTTAGCTATAAATTCTATACCTGAATCAGTTTCAGCATGAAAAGGATTTTTGTCAAAACTAACTTTATTAACAATATCATTATGAAATTCCGTTCCAACTTTTAAAGCCTGCTCTTTCATTTGCTCCATTAACCATGGACCTTGAATAACATCTCCAAATCCTGGATAATTTTCTACATCAGTTGTAATTGTAAGTTGCCCACCTGGTTCTAATCCTGAAACAAGGTGAGGTTTTAAATTAGCCCTAGCTGCATAAATTGCTGCTGTATATCCTGCTGGGCCCGAACCAACAATTAACACATCTGTTTCAATTTTTTTTGTCATTATTTAAATATTGTATAAATAAATCAATTTTCAACCGGCCAATCTGTTTTGAATGAGACGTAATTAATTTGAATACAACGTCTCTCCTTTTTAATTTCTTTTAATTCAAGTCCATGCCAAGTATCCTGACCTGAAGAGAAAAAATATCCATTATTATGTAAATATTTAATTGTTTTTACTAGTTTAAAATCTTGATCATAAAGATCAGTACCTAAATTTTCAGACTCTTTATAAGGATTAACCCAAATCATCATAGTCATTAGTTTTTCAGAAATATCTTTATGAGGCTTTAACCAGAAACCTTTCTTATCTCCAATTATTTCTAATCTTACAAATGAATTGCTTAGGTCTTTATTTATTAAATTACCAATTTTTTGATATATATCTTTTGTTTGAAATTTTTTGATAACTTTAGTTAAATATGGAAAAGAGCTAAAATTCTTTAAATCTAAAAAAAGTCGTAATTTACCATCCACCCCATGACCTGTATGATCAGCAGCTCTTGTACCATCGTAAGCTCTATTGCCATTTGGTATTTTTGAATAAGAAATCTCATCCAATGCATTTGTATCTAAACAATTTGATATTTCCCAATGTTTAAAGGGATAGTCAGCAGAGCTTAAGTTATTCAAGTTCATATAGTGTCCTCTATTATTTTTTTTTTAATTATGCTACCAATTCTATCTGATTCATTCAATAGATTGTATTCCCAATTTTCTAAATGTTTTATATTTTTCAAATCTCTTGTTATACCTATTTTGCTAAACTCATCATGAAAATTTGATATTCTTAAACTTTTTCTTTTAAAAGGTAGATGATAAATATAAATGGGTCTTCCTGATATTGCAACTTCGCTTATCATTGAAGTAGAGTCAGAAGTAACAATAAAAAATGATGAACTTTGAATGGCTTCTTCGTAGGGATTTTTTCCGTCTCCATTCCAGATACTAGCAATATTTTTCAATTTCTTATTTATTATTTTTTTAACAAGTTGTGAAGTTCTTCTTGAAGTTATTACTTTTAAATCAATGTTTACATGATTTTTTTTTAATTCTAAAAGTTTTTCACATAGTTTACAGGCATCTTTATAGTCAAAATGATAATGCTGATTATCCCCACCAACTATACAAGTTAATAATCCTGGATTTATACTTTTGTTAACTTTTCTAAAATGATGTAATGCCCCAACTGAATTTAAGACATTACTCCCAAAAAAATTATCATGATTTGGGCTTACTATATAATTAAAATTTTTTGGCGATATTTTTGGATTTTGTATATGTATGTTAAAAAGTTTATCATAGTTTTTTTTACAATATAAAGAAAAGTAAACACTTTTTCTTCCACATGAAATTAAGATATCAGGTTTTTCATCTTGAGGAATTTTGTTTTTAAAAATCCATTTATATACTGGTAAAAAACCAGGTTGAAGTTTATTCCAAGGAAAAATAAGATCTATTCTTATTTCTCTAATATTAGGACTTATTTGTTTTGATAATCCCAAAACTTGACTGATCATCCCTTGGGAACCATCAGTTACAGCCCAAATTTTAAGTTTATTAAAGTTCAAACGTACTTTACTGATTTAATTGTATAGGATTTTTGTCCTTTTGGACTATTTATTTCCACTACATCATGAACTGATTTATTAATCAAACCCCTAGCTAGAGGGCTACTTACCGAAAGTTTATTATTTTTAATGTCTGATTCATATTCCCCAACTATTTGATATGTTACTATTTCTCCACTATCATCATCTTCAATTTTAACTGTTGCACCGAACTTAATATCATCACCTTCTAGACTTTTTACATCAATTACTTCAGCACGGCTAATAGCGCTTTCAAGATCTGCAATTTTCCCCTCTATCAAACTTTGTTGTTCTTTCGCATATTGATATTCTGCATTTTCTGATAAGTCACCATGACTTCTAGCTTCAGCAATTGCTTCTATAATTTTAGGTCTATCTTCATTAAGTAACTTTCTAAGTTCGGTCTGCAGATTCTCATACCCATTAGCTGTCATTGGTATTTTATTCATAAAACTATGATGATATATTTTTATTTTAAGTCAATATTTTTAGGTTAAATCTTGCAAACTATTAACTTTTAAGTAATTATTTTTCAAGTGTTCAATAGTATCCACAGCTATTTTTGCTCCTGGTATAGTAGTATAATAAGGTATATTATAAGTTAGTGCAGTTCTTCTTAGACTATAACTATCTCTTATGGATCCTTGGGTTTTAGTTGTGTTAATTACTAAATTAATTTGATTTTCTATGATTGCATCTACAATATGAGGCCCTCCCTCCCTCACTTTATTAATTGTTTCAACTTTTAAATTATTATTACTTAAAAACTGCGAAGTACCCTTTGTTGCAACAATTAAAAAATTTAAATTTAATAATTTGTTAGCAATAGCTAAAATAAATTTTTTGTTATCATCATCAATAGAAATAAATACTCTACCTTTAGATGGTAAAATAGTTCCGCAGGCAATTTGGCTTTTTGCAAAAGCAGACAAAAATGTAGAATCTATGCCCATAACTTCTCCAGTTGATTTCATTTCAGGCCCAAGTACTAAATCCACACCTTCAAATTTATTGAAAGGAAATACTGATTCTTTAACATTAAATGTTTGTAAATCTTTTATGCTTATAGGTTTAAGAACATCATCTAAAAAGTCCCCAGTCATTACCTTTGCAGCTAATTTTGCAATAGGTATACTCCTAGATTTTGCAACAAAAGGTATTGTTCTACTTGCTCTAGGATTTACTTCCAAAACATATATTTGGTCATTTTTTATTGCTAATTGCGTATTCATTAAACCAACAACTTTAATTTCTTGAGCAATTTTAGATACCCATTCTATAATATTACTTTGAATTTCTTTTGAAATTGAAAAAGGTGGTAAAGAGCAAGCACTATCACCTGAATGAATTCCAGCTTCTTCAATATGCTCCATTATCCCTGCTACAAAAATTTCACCTTTGCTGTCTCTAATAATATCTACATCCACTTCGGTTGCATTTTCTAGATATTGATCTACTAAAATTACATTATTTGATGAAACTTCTAGGGCACTTTTAGTAAATGCAGCAAGGTGGTTTTCATTATAAGCAATTTCCATTGCTCTTCCTCCTAAAACATAAGAGGGTCTAACTAAAACAGGATAGCCAATTTTATTTGCGATGCTAGTGGCTTCATTCAAATTTTTTGCGAAACCATTTTTTGGTTGTTGAATATTTAACTTTAATAGAGTTTCACTGAATCTATCCCTATCTTCTGCCAAATCTATTGCTTCAGTAGTTGTCCCAAGAATATTAACTCCTTCATTTTCAAGTTCGTTGGCAATCTTAAGAGGAGTCTGTCCTCCAAATTGCACAAATACTCCAAGTACTTCTCCAGCTTCTTCCTCTTTTTTATAAATTTCTAAAACACTCTCTGTTGTTAATGGTTCAAAATATAATCTATCAGCAGTATCGTAGTCTGTTGATACAGTTTCGGGATTACAGTTAATCATTATTGTTTCTATCCCTTTTTCTTTAAGAGCATAAACAGCATGAACACAGCAATAATCAAATTCAATTCCTTGACCAATTCTATTAGGTCCTCCACCTAGTATTATTACTTTTTTATTTTTAGTAGGGTTTGACTCACAGAATGGATTGTTATGAAAACTCCAATCATAACTAGAATAAAGATAAGGTGTTTTGGAACTAAATTCACCTGCACAAGTATCTACTAATCTAAATATAGGTTTAATATTATTTTGATGTCTAAATTTCCTAATTTCTTTTTCAGGTTTATTTTTAATTTTTGCAATTTTTTTATCTGTAAAACCATTATATTTAGCTATAAGAATAATTTCTTTTGATAATTCACTTTCTTTAATTAAATTCTCAATTTCAATTATCTTTTTAAGCTGATTAATAAACCATTTATCATACTTAGTTATATTATTAATTTCATCTGTTTTTATTCCTAATCGAAGAGCGTGACCAATTGTTAATAATCTTTGTGAAGATTGAATTTTTAATTCATCAAGAATTGTTTGTGTATTTATCGTTTTGTTTTCTGGTATATCTAAACCATCTAAACCATACTCCAGTGAACTAAATCCTTTTTGAAGACTTTCAGTAAATGATCTTCCTATACTCATTGTTTCACCAACTGATTTCATAGATGTGGTTAAATTAGAATCAGCTCCAGTAAATTTTTCAAAAGTAAATCTTGGAATCTTAGTTACAACATAGTCTATAGTCGGCTCAAAACTTGCAGGTGTAGTTTTTGTGATATCATTTTTTAGCTCATCAAGTGAATAACCAACAGCCAATTTAGCAGCTATTTTTGCTATTGGAAAACCTGTTGCTTTCGAAGCTAAAGCAGAAGATCTACTTACTCTAGGATTCATTTCAATAACATTTATCTCTCCATTCTCAGGGTTAATAGCAAATTGAACATTGGATCCACCTGTATCAACACCAATTTTTTGTAATACTTTAATACTGGCATTTCTTAATATTTGATACTCTTTATCAGTTAACGTTAAGGAAGGTGCTACGGTTATACTGTCCCCTGTATGAACTCCCATTGGGTCAATATTTTCAATTGAACATACAATTATGCAGTTATCTTTATTATCTCTTACAACTTCCATCTCAAATTCTTTCCAACCAGATACCGATTTTTCAATTAATATCTGATTTGTTGGACTGGCATTTAATCCTCTCTGGCAAAGTTCTTCAAATTCTTCATCAGTATAAGCAACTCCACCACCTGTGCCTCCAAGGGTAAAGCTTGGCCTTATAACTAATGGTAATTTCAAACTTGTTTTTACTTCTAAAGCTTTTGGTAATTCCTCTACAATAACACTCTCAGGACATTTTAAACCAATTTCTCTCATAGCATCTTTGAATTTTTGCCTATCTTCTGCAAGTTCAATAGCATTTGGATTAGCACCAATCATTTTTACATTATGTTTTTCAAGAATTCCTAATTTAGCAAGTTCCATTGATACATTTAAAGCGGTTTGACCTCCCATTGTTGGTAATAAAGCATCAGGTTTTTCAAGTTCAATTATTTGTTCAACAAAATCTTTAGTAATTGGTTCAATGTAGGTTTTGTCAGCTAAATCTGGATCAGTCATAATAGTAGCTGGATTAGAATTAATTAAAATTACTTTAAAACCTTCTTCCTTAAGTGATTTACAAGCTTGAGCTCCGGAATAATCAAATTCACAAGCTTGACCTATAACAATCGGACCAGCACCAATTATCAATATTTTTTTTATATCTACTCTTTTAGGCATGACTTTTAACTAGATTATAAAATTCTTCAAAGAGATAGGCACTATCATGAGGTCCAGGACTTGCTTCTGGATGATATTGAACACTAAAAACAGGATGTGTTTTATGCCTTATACCTTCATTAGATCCATCAAATAATGAGACATGTGTTTCTTCAACTTCATTGGGTAGGCTTGATCTTTCAACTTCAAAACCATGATTTTGTGAAGTTATTTCAACAGTATTGTTAATTAAATTTTTAACAGGTTGATTTGCGCCCCTATGACCTTGATACATTTTTTTTGTTTTTGCTCCTAATGCTAGACTTAACAGTTGATGACCTAAACAAATACCGAATATAGGAATTTGAAGATCGATTAACTCTTTCAAAGTTGGAAGTATAATCTTTATTGTTGCATCTGGATCTCCAGGACCATTAGATAAAAAAATTCCTTTAGGTTTTTTATTTAAAATCTCTTTGGTATTACTAATTGCTGGTAAGATTGTCGGATTAAAATTTAAATTTTTTAAATTTCTAAGAATATTCTGCTTTATACCAAAATCTAAGCAAACAATTGGAAAATTATCGTAGTTTTCATCTTTAATATTTTGTTTCCATAAACTATAATTCCATTGATATTCATTTGTTGCAGATACAGATGTTGCAAGATCTAAATTTTCAAGTCCACTCCACTTTTTAAGTTTTTGCTGCAAATTATCGAAACTCTCTTTTTTTTCACCAAAATGAATTAACGCTACTTTTTGGGCACCATCTAAAGATAATTTCCTTGTCAAATATCGTGTGTCAATTCCAATAATACCTGGAATATTATTCTTTTTTAGAAAAGAACTTAAGCTATCCTGAGCTCTCCAGTTTGAGTGTTCTTCAATAGATTGATTAATAACACAACCTTCGGCATAAATTTTATTAGATTCTAAATCCTCATCATTAATACCAACGATACCAATATGAGGAAAAGTAAATGTAATAATTTGTTTGGCATATGACGGATCAGTCAAAGTTTCTTGATAGCCTGTTTGAGATGTATTAAAACACAATTCAGCTATAGCAGATTTAAGTGCACCTATTCCATGACCCCACAATATTTCGCCATCATCGAAAATTAAAGCAGCTGAAGGAGGACGTAGGTGTTGATTTTTAATTATATCCCGCTGCATTATTTGTTAAGAAATGATGGTTTACTAGGCATTTTGAAAAGTTTAGTCAAGGATTAGTTGAATTTGTAAATAACAGTTATAATAGTGTTAAAAATAAATTTAATCGATTCTAATAGGTAAATTTTTATGAGCGTAAGAAACAATATTGACGAAGATTATAAAAAAGCTATAAAAAACAAAGA
>CAYQFB010000007.1:0-13691 GCA_964416705.1 uncultured Alphaproteobacteria bacterium | reverse complement strand
TCAACTTCGATTGTAAAATCAACATGCCCTGGAGTATCAATAATATTTACCCTGTGCTCATTCCAAAAACAGGTTGTGGCAGCAGATGTAATTGTAATTCCTCTTTCTTGCTCTTGCTCCATCCAATCCATAGTTGCCGCACCATCATGAACTTCACCTATTTTGTGAGATTTACCTGTATAATACAAAATTCTTTCTGTGGTTGTGGTTTTACCAGCATCAATATGAGCCATGATTCCAATGTTTCTATATTTTTCTAAACTATGAGTTCTTGACATATTTTACTACCACCTAAAATGAGAGAAGGCTCTGTTTGCTTCAGCCATTTTATGAGTCTCTTCTCGTCTTTTTACTGAATTGCCTTTATTGTTGAATGCATCAAAAATTTCATTCGCAACTCTTTCTCGCATAGTTTTTTCATTCCTTTTATTTGCTGAATCAACTATCCATTTCATTGCTAGTGTTTGCGCTCTTCTAGGTCGCACTTCAATCGGAACTTGATATGTAGCACCACCAACTCTTCTTGATCTTACTTCAAGACTTGGCTTAACATTGTTAAGTGCTTCATGAAAAAAATCAATTGGACTTTTTTCAGTTTTTTTTGACAAAATTTCAAAGGCTCCATATACTATTTTTTCTGATATAGATTTTTTTCCATCAATCATTATTCTATTCATAAATTTAGTAAGAATAATATCTTTGTATTTATGATCTGGTATTACAACTCTTTTTTCTGCAGCTCTTCTTCTTGACATATTTATTTAGGTTTTTTTGCGCCGTATAAAGAGCGTCTTTGTTTTCTTGAACTAACACCTTGCGTGTCTAAAGTACCTCTTAAAATGTGATATCTAACACCAGGCAAATCCTTTACTCTTCCTCCTCTAAGCAAAACAACTGAATGCTCTTGAAGATTATGACCCTCTCCAGGTATGTAAGCTGAAACTTCCTGACCGTTAGTAAGCTTAACTCTTGCCACCTTACGTAATGCAGAGTTAGGTTTTTTTGGTGTTGTTGTATAAACTCTAGTGCAAACTCCTCTTTTTTGAGGACAGGCTCCCAAAGCAGGAACTTTGTTTCTTTTTTTCTGAGCTGTTCTTCCTTTTCTTACTAACTGGTTTATAGTTGGCATATTTTTCCTTGCTAAGTGTTTGGAATTAATTTTCCACTACCATCAACAAAAAGTAGCAGGTCTTTATTAATTGATAGCTAAAAAGTCAAGAAATATATGCAAATCATGAGGATATTTCATTATTTTCATTAAACCTACTTCTTTGCTCTGTTATTTCCTGATCTTTAACTTTAGCAATTTTTTCATATTCAGATGTCATTTTTCCAGTTCCCGCAGGTATTAGTCGCCCAACAATAACGTTCTCTTTAAGACCTGATAATGTGTCAATTTTACCAATAGTTGCAGCATCAGTTAAAACTTTTGTAGTTTCTTGAAAAGATGCAGCAGATATAAATGAAGAGGTTTGTAGACTTGCTTTTGTAATACCTAAAAGAACAGGCTCATAAATTACAATCTTTTTACCTTGAGATTCAAGTAGTTTATTAACTTTTAGAACATCTCTTTTTTGAATCTGCTCTCCTGTAATTAAAGTTGATTCTCCTGGATCTTTAATTAGAACTTTTTGCAGCATTTGTCTGGCAATAGTTTCTATATGTTTATCATTAATATAAACACCTTGAAGCTTATACACAGCCTGAACTTCTTTAACTAAATATCTTGCCAGTTCTTCAACTCCTAATATTCGTAAAATGTCATGAGGGACTGGTGTGCCCTCAACTAATATATCACCTTTTTTTACAAAATCACCTTCTTGTACATTCAAATATTTAGATCTAGGTATTAAAATCTCAAAAGTATTTTCTTCATCAACACTTGTTATTATTAATCTTCTTTTGTTTTTATAATCTTTTCCAAAAGAAATCTGTCCGTCAATCTCGCACATTATCGCCGGATCTTTTGGTTTTCTAGCTTCAAATAATTCAGCCACTCTTGGTAGACCTCCTGTTATATCTTTAGTTTTAGAAGACTCTTTTGGAATTCTTGCAAGAACCTGTCCTGCTGAAACTTCTTGATCATCCTCAACACTTAGAATTGAATCAATTGACATTGGATAATTAATTATATCTCCATCAATATCATCCTTATCTTCATGAGAGTTAACAATATTTATAGCTGGCTTAAAGTTTTTTGATTTTGGATTCTGGCTCCAATCTATAACTATCTTGCTTGATATTCCTGTAGTATCATCTATTGACTCTCTGAAAGAAATTCCTTGCTGAAGATCTACATATTTTATTATCCCATCTTTTTCAGCTATTATCGGTAGAGTATAAGGGTCCCACTCTGCTAGAAGATCATTAACGTTAACTACCTGATTGTCCTGCACAAATAACTTTGAGCCAAAAGGTATATTAAATGAAAATTTTTCGTCATCATCTAATGATATTTTAATTTTAGCATTTCGACTAAGTATAATTTGATTATTAGCTTTATCTTTAATTAACCTCATATTTTCAAATCTAACAATTCCTTTTATAGGAGCAATAGCATTAGATTTTTCGACAGAAGAGCTTGCAGCTCCACCTATATGGAATGTTCTCATTGTTAATTGTGTACCAGGTTCACCAATTGATTGAGCAGCGATAATACCTACAGCTTCACCAATATTAACCTCAGTACCTCTTGCTAAATCTCTTCCATAACATTTTGAGCAAATTCCATCTTCAGTTTGGCATGTTAATACAGATCTAATTTTCATTGATCTCAATCCTGAATTCTTAATTTCCTCGAGATGCTTTTCTTCAATTATATCACCAGCTTGTATTATTAGATTATTATTTATATCTTGAATATCTTCTGAAGGTGTTCGCCCAAGAACTCTTTCTGACAATGGAGAAGTAATATTTCCAGAATCAACAATTTCTTCAACCATTACACCATTATTAGTTCCACAATCTAATTCTCTTATAACAGCGTCTTGTGCTACATCTACCAAGCGTCTTGTTAAATATCCACTACTAGCTGTTTTTAAAGCTGTGTCTGCAAGACCTTTCCTAGCTCCATGTGTTGAAGTAAAATATTCTAAAACTGATAAACCTTCCTTAAAGTTAGATTTAATAGGATTTTCTATAATTTCACCAGAAGGCTTTGCCATCAAACCTCTCATACCAGCAAGTTGCTTTAACTGAGCAGCGGAACCTCGAGCTCCCGAATGCGCCATCATGTATACTGAGTTAATTGGCTTATCATCTTCTGGATTTGAAATTACATCTAGCATTTTATCAGCGACCCTGTTTGTGCATTCTGACCAAGCATCAACTACTTTATTATATTTTTCACCTTGAGTAATAAGACCATCTTGATATTGATTTTCATATTCTTGAACTTTAGACTGAGTTTCATCAAGTAAGATTTGTTTTTCTTCTGGAATAATTAAATCATCTTTTCCAAACGAAATTCCAGCAATGGCTGCGTATTTAAAGCCTATTTGCATTATACTATCTGCAAAAAGAACTGTTTCTTTTTGTCCGCAGAAACGATAAACTGTATCAATCAAATTACTAACTTCTTTTTTTGTTAGGGTTTTATTAATTAAGCTGAAATTTATTTTTTGACTGTTAGGTAAAGAGTCAGCTAATAACATTCTTCCTGCTGTTGTTTCTACCTTTGAAAATGAACCATCAAAGTTTTTAATTCTTACATTTATTTTTGAGTGTAGATTAATATCTTTTAATTCAACTGCTTTTAATATTTCGTTTGTATCAAGAAAATTTCTACCTTCACCCTTTTGATTATTTCGCATAATCGATAAATAATAAATTCCTAAAACAATATCCTGAGATGGTACAATTATAGGTTTTCCACTGGATGGAGAAAGAATATTGTTAGTACTCATCATAAGAACTCGAGCTTCTAATTGAGCTTCGAGACTTAATGGAACGTGAACCGCCATTTGATCACCGTCAAAATCAGCATTAAAAGCAGTACATACTAGAGGGTGTAATTGTATTGATTTTCCTTCTATTAAAAGTGGTTCAAAAGCCTGAATACCGAGTCTATGTAAAGTAGGAGCTCTATTAAGTAAAACAGGGTGCTCTCTAATTACCTCTTCAAGTATATCCCATACTCTTGGATCTTCTTTTTCAACTAATTTTTTTGCAGCTTTAATAGTATTAGCCCATCCATAAATATCTAATTTATTAAAAATAAAAGGCTTAAATAATTCTAATGCCATTTTTTTTGGAAGACCACATTGATGCAGTTTAAGATTTGGGCCTACTACAATTACTGACCTTCCTGAGTAATCAACTCTTTTGCCTAAAAGATTCTGTCTAAATCTCCCCTGCTTACCTTTAAGCATATCAGATAAAGATTTTAGTGGACGTTTATTAGTAGAAGTTATTACTCTTCCTCTTCTTCCATTATCAAATAAAGCATCTACAGACTCCTGAAGCATTCTTTTTTCATTTCTTATAATGATATCTGGCGCTCTCAGATCAATAAGTCTTTTTAACCTATTATTTCGATTGATAACCCTTCTATAAAGATCATTTAAATCACTAGTAGCAAATCTGCCACCATCTAGAGGTACTAATGGTCTTAGTTCTGGTGGAATTACTGGTAGTACTCTTAAAATCATCCATTCAGGTTTGTTTTTTGAAACTATGAAAGATTCTAATAATTTCAATCTTTT
Source organism: uncultured Alphaproteobacteria bacterium (assembly GCA_964416705.1). Lineage (GTDB taxonomy): Bacteria > Pseudomonadota > Alphaproteobacteria > HIMB59 > CACPNW01. The sequence continues at coordinate 8,988 of CAYQFB010000007.1, read as the reverse complement.
CGTTAGCTTTGTTTTTTTAAGTTCAGATTTTGTTTCTAGAAGATCATTTTTTGTTTGATTAAAATCAGCTTCAAGATCAATATTAAGAAGCATTTGTTCAATTGCTTCAGCTCCAATTGCTGCACTAAATGAATCTTCACCATATTCATCTTGGTAATCAATATATTGATCTTCAGAAATAATATCGCCTTTTTTTAAATCTGTTAAACCTGGTTCCACAACAATAAATTGTTCAAAATAAAGAACTTTCTCTAAATTTTTAATCGTCATATCTAGCAATGTAGCTATTCTACTTGGTAGAGATTTCATAAACCATATATGAGAAACTGGAGCAGCTAACTCAATATGACCCATTCTATCACGTCTAACTTTTGACAATGTCACTTCAACTCCACATTTTTCACAAATAATTCCTCTAAACTTCATTCTTTTATATTTTCCACATAGGCATTCATAATCTTTTACAGGTCCAAAAATTCTTGAACAAAACAATCCATCTTTTTCTGGTTTAAAAGTTCTATAATTAATGGTTTCTGGTTTTTTTATCTCGCCAAATGACCATGATCTTATGTCATCAGGGCTCGCTATTGAAATTTTTAGGCTGTTAAAGTTTTGAACACCTAAGTTTTGGTTAAAAATATTCATCAATTCTTTATTCATTATCAGTCACCATTGCTTGTATTTTATTTAATTCTTCCTTACTTTCTTTAAACTCTAAGTTTAAACCTAAAGATCTTAACTCTTTGACCATAACATTAAATGATTCTGGAGTTCCAGATTCAAAATTATTATCACCTTTGACGATCGACTCATAAACTTTTGTTCTGCCAGCAACATCATCAGATTTTATTGTTAAAATCTCCTGTAATGTGTATGCAGCACCGTAAGCTTCTAAAGCCCAAACTTCCATTTCTCCAAATCTTTGACCTCCAAATTGTGCTTTTCCTCCTAAAGGTTGTTGTGTTACCAAACTATAAGGACCTATAGACCTTGCATGTATTTTTTCATCTACTAAGTGATGAAGTTTTAACATATAAACATAACCAACAGTTACAGGTCTTTCAAATTTCTCACCTGTTATACCATCATATAGAACTTCCTGTCCTGATGTAGACATTCCAGATTGTTCAAGGAGTGTAGTTATATCCTTTTCTTTTGCACCATCAAATACAGGAGTTGCAAAAGGAACTCCATCTTTTAAATTTTCAGCAAGTTCTAACAATTCATCTTCATTCATTTCATTTATTTTATCTTTATGTTTTTTTTGCTCATAAATTTGAAGTAATTTATCTTTTAAATCTTTTGTTTGACCTTCAATTTTCATTTGTGAAATCATATCAGAGACTTGCTTGCCTAGGGATGCAGATGCCCAACCTAAATGTGTTTCTAAAATTTGACCAATGTTCATTCTGCTAGGGACGCCCAATGGGTTCAATACAATGTCAACAGGTCTTCCATCTTCCAGATAAGGCATGTCTTCAACAGGACAAATTTTTGAAATTACCCCTTTGTTTCCATGTCTTCCAGCCATTTTATCACCTGGCTGAAGTTTTCTTTTAACTGCAATAAACACTTTAATAAGTTTTAAAACGCCAGGTAAAAGCTCATCACCACTTTGAATTTTATCAATTTTATTTTCAAACTTCTGATTAATATTACCCAACTGATTTTCATAATTTTTTATTAAAGATTCAATCTGTGTTGTTATTTTTTCTTCTTGAATATTAATTTTTATTAAATCATTAACATTTAATACATCAAGCTGATCAAATGTGAGTTTGGTATTTTTTTGTAGGTCTGTCAAACCCGATATATATGTTTTGCCTATTAAAATTTCTTTTAAATGATTACCAAAACTTTTTCTTAAAATATCTAGCTCATCATCTCTATCTCTAGAAATCATTTCAATTTGAGAATTTTCTATACTTATTGCTCTCTCGTCTTTTTCAATTCCCCTTCTTGAAAAAACTCTAATTTCAACAACAGTGCCCTTTACTCCTGGTGGTACACGAAGACTAGTGTCCTTAACATCTGCAGCCTTTTCTCCAAAAATTGCTCTCAAAAGTTTTTCCTCAGGAGTCATAGGAGTTTCACCTTTAGGTGTAACTTTACCTACGAGTATATCCCCAGTTGATACTTCGGCCCCAATATAGACTATGCCAGTTTCATCAAGGTTGATTAACATTTCTTCACCAGCATTCGGAATGTCTCTGGTAATATCCTCTGGACCCAGTTTTGTATCCCTTGCCATAACTTCAAACTCTTCAACATGAATTGAAGTGAAGACATCATCTTGAACAACTTTTTCAGATATTAAAATCGAGTCTTCAAAATTATAACCATTCCATGGCATAAATGCTACTAAAACATTTCTACCAAGAGCTAATTCACCTAAATCAGTTGCGGGACCATCTGCAATAACTTGATTTTTTAAAACTTTGTCCCCAACACTTATCAAAGGTCTCTGATTAATACATGTGTTTTGATTAGATCTTTGAAATTTTAATAAATTATAAATATCTATTTTATTAAGAGAGGGGTCTTTCTTGTCAGTTACTCTAATGACTATTCTGTTTGCATCAAGCTGGTCAACAATACCCTCCCGTTTTGCTACAACAGTTGAACCGCTATCTTTTGCAACAGTAAATTCCATTCCTGTTCCAACTAGAGGGGCTTTTGGTTTTATAAGTGGAACAGCCTGTCTCATCATATTTGATCCCATTAAAGCTCTATTTGCATCATCATTTTCTAAAAAAGGTATTAATGAAGAAGCTACAGAAACTAGTTGCTGAGGAGAAACATCCATTAAATCAATAGCATTAACTTCAGCATTAATAAATTCTCCATTCTTCCTACAACTAATTACTTCATTTAAAAAAATTCCATTATTATTCACTTCTGAATTTGCTTGTGCTATTACAAAATCTTCTTCATTGATGGCACTCAAATATATTACTTTATCAGTAACCTTTCCATTATTTACGATCCTATAAGGAGTTTCAATAAAGCCATAGTGATTTATTCTAGAATAAGATGCAAGACTATTAATTAGACCGATATTAGCACCTTCAGGAGTTTCAATCGGACATATCCTACCATAATGAGTTTGGTGCACATCTCTTACTTCAAATCCAGCTCTTTCTCTGTTTAAGCCTCCTGGTCCTAAAGCTGAAACTCTTCTTTTATGAGTAATTTCACTTAAGGGATTAGTTTGATCCATGAATTGACTCAACTGACTGGTACCAAAAAATTCTTTAATCGAAGCAGATACAGGTTTTGCATTAATAATATCCTGTGGCATAATATTATCAACCTCAAGTGAGCTCAATCTTTCCTTTATTGCTCTATCCATTTTTAACAAACCAACACGATATTGGTTTTCTAGAAGCTCACCAACTGACCTTACTCTTCTGTTTGCAAGATGATCTATATCATCAATTTCACCTTTTCCATCAATAAGGTCATGCATGTGTTTAACAACATCAATTATATCAGTTTTATCTAAAATTCTTTTTTTAATTTCAGTATTTTTCTTAAATTTGGAATTAATCTTTAATCTTCCAACTGATGATAAATCATATCTGTCTTTATTAAAAAATAAGTTATTGAACAAAAGTTCTGCGGTTTCAATTGTGGGTGGTTCGCCTGGTCTTAAAATTTTAAATACCTCAAATAAAGCCTCTTCCCTTGATCTGGCTTTATCAAGCTGAAGCGAACTTCTAATATATGATCCTATTTCGATATTATCAACTTTTAAAATATCAATTTTATTTATTTTATTACTTTCAATAAAATGTATGAATTCTTCATCAATTTCATAACCTGCCTCATAATAAATTTTACCAGATTTTTCATTTATAATATCTGATGCTATGTATAATCCTATCAAAGAATTGCCATCTATGCAGAGATTTTGTCCTACTTTAGACTCCAATTCTCTAATAATTTTTTGATTAACTTTTGTCCCTTTTGAAATAAGAGTTTTGCCATTCTTTTGGTCTAGTAAATCATAGTTTAATATTTTGCCTTTATAAAAAGATAAATTAATTTTATACTTCCATCCAAATTGATCTTTTTTGTATTGAATATTTTCATAAAAAGTTGAAAGTATTTCTTCAGAGCTCATTCCAAGTATTTTTTTTGAATCTGGATCTATTTTATTTTCTTCACATTCACTAATATAGTTTTCTGATCTTGAGCTTAATAAACATTTAAGTAAAGTTGTTACAGGAAATTTTCTCTTTCTATCAATTCTTGCATGAATATTGTTTTTAGCATCATGCTCAAAATCTAACCATGAACCTCTGTATGGTATTATTCTTGCATTATATAAATACTTACCACTGGTATGTGTCTTACCATAATCATGATCAAAAAAAACGCCTGGAGATCGATGCATTTGACTGACAACAACTCTCTCAGTACCATTAACTACAAAAGTTGCATCTTTGGTCATAAGAGGAATATCTCCCATATAAACTTCTTGTTCTTTGATATCCCTTACAGATTTTGTACCTGCAATTTCATCTATATCCCAAATAATTAACCTAAAATTTACTAATAAAGGAGCTCCGTATGTCATTCCTCTTTGTGAACACTCATCAACATCATACTTTGGAATACCAATATCAAAACTTACATAATCAACAGTTGCTCTTTCTGTATAATCATTAATTGGAAATACAGATTTAAAGATAGCATGAAGACCTGTATCTTCCTTTTTATCAGGATCAACTCTTAATTGTAAAAAATTATCATAAGATCTTTTTTGAACTTCAACTAAGTTTGGGAGTGATGTTACTAGTGGAATTTTACCAAAAGATTTTCTAATTTTTTTTGAATTAATATAATCTAAACTCATGCATATACCCTTTTTTAAAAAAGTTAATTAAGATCTCCAAGTATGGAGATCTTATTAAAAATTATTTAAGCTCTACTTTTGCGCCTGCAGCTTCTAAAGATTTTTTCATCTCTTCTGCTTCAGCCTTAGCAACACCTTGCTTTAATGATTTAGGGGCTCCTTCAACTAAATCTTTAGCTTCCTTAAGACCTAGAGCAGTAATAGTTCTAACTTCTTTTATTACTGCAATTTTATTTGACCCAGCTTCAGCAAGAACAACATCAAATTCAGATTTTTCTTCTGCTGCTACCTCTCCTCCTCCAGCTCCTGGAGCTGCTGCCACTGCAACAGGCGCTGCTGCTGAGACACCCCATTTTTCTTCAAGCATTTTACTTAATTCTGCTGCTTCTAGAACTGTTAGAGATGATAAATCATCAACAATTTTATTTAAATCAGCCATTTTTATCTCCTTTTAAACCTAGTTAGACTCTTCAAGTTTTCTACTTTGAGCACTCATCATTCTTGCCATTTTTCCAGCAGGTTCCTTAACAACAGATGCAATTTTTTGAGCTGGGGCTGATATAAGCCCTAAAATTTTACCTCTTAATTCATCCATAGAGGGTAAAGTGGCAAGAAAATTGATTTTATTATTATCCATTTTCTCACCATCGTATCCACCACCAATAATTTTGAAGTTTTCGAATTTCTTCTCAAAAGTTACTGCAACTTTTGCTGGAGCTACAGGATCTTCTGAATATGCTATTGCAGTTGGTCCTGTAAATAGATCAGCTATATTGTTGAACTGAGTGTCTTCCAAAGCAAGTTTAGTGAGTCTGTTCTTAGTTACCTTAAATTTTGCACCATTATTTCTCATCTCTTTTCTTAACTGATCTGTTTCATCAACAGTAATGCCAGAATAGTGAGCAACAATAACTGAAGAAGAAGTACTTAATTCTTCTTTAAGTTTTTTTACAAAATCTTTTTTTTCAGAACGGTTCACTTTTACCTCGGTTTATTATTAGGTATTTACCTAAAATTAGCTGCCTTAAGTTTGCTAATCAAACTAAGACAAGCCTGCCAAGAAGCTAATCAATGGACTCGCTTCAGTCTGTGCAGGTTATTAAGCTTACGCCCCTGCAGTCTTTGACAGGTGATAGCTTCTATAAGAAACTATCTGTTGAACTAGTTAACGAAGACTAGCGACGTTAATTTCTAATCCAACACCCATAGTTGAAGCTATGGTAACTTTTTTTATAAACGATCCTTTTACACTGTCAGGTTTACTCTTATTAATTGAAGTATAAAAAAACTTTAAGTTTTCTAACAGATCATTGTCGTCAAAATTCATTTTTCCAATACCAGCATGGACAATCCCACTCTTATCGTTTTTAAATTGTACCTGTCCTGTTTTTGCATTTTTAACTGCAGTTGTAATATCTTGTGTTACAGTTCCAAGTTTTGGATTTGGCATTAAACCCTTTGGACCTAATATTTTAGCAACTTTACCAACAGATGGCATCATATCTGGTGAGGCTATAAGTAAGTCAAAAGGAATCTTACCTGATGAGATAGAATTAATCAGTTCATTTTCACCAACTAAATCTGCGCCAGCTTCTTTTGCTTCTGTTTGCTTTTCACCTTTTGTAAGAACAGCTACCTTAATAGATTTGCCTGTTCCTTTAGGCAGACTAGTAACACCTCTAATGCCTTGATCAGTTTTATTTGGATCAATTCCTAAATTAATAGCGACTTCTAAAGTTTCATTAAATTTAGCATATTTATTATCTTTTAAAATTTTAATAGCATCAATCGGCTCATATATTTTAGTAGCATCAATTGCTTCTAATAATTTTTTATTATTTTTTGTTTTCTTCATACTATTTTAAAATCTCCATACCCATTGAAACTGCAGAGCCTTTAACCATATTAACAGCACCTTCTAAATTAACTGCATTTAAATCTTGCATTTTATCTTTTGCAATCTTTTCTATGTCAGAAATTGTAACTTTTCCAACAAGTGAACGTCCTGGTGTTGAATTGCCTTTTTTAATTTTTGCTGCTTTTTTTAAATAATAACTCACTGGTGGAAGTTTAGTTATAAAATCAAAGGATCTATCTTTATATGCAGTTATTATTACTGGTACTGGAGCACCTTTTTCTACATCTTTAGTTTTATCATTAAAAGATTTACAAAAGTCCATAATGTTTAAACCTCTTTGACCTAAAGCAGGGCCAACTGGAGGCGAGGGATTAGCTCCACCTGCAGGAATTTGAAGTTTAATTAATCCAAGTACCTCTTTTGCCATATTAACTCCTACTCTATTTATGCTTTCTCAACTTGCGAATATTCTAGATCTACGGGTGTTGATCTGCCAAATATAGAAACTGCAACTCTTAATCTAGCTTTTTCTTCATCAATTTGCTCAATTTCTCCATTAAAGGATGCAAAAGGTCCATCGATAACCTTAACTTGCTCACCCACATCATACATTACTGCCGGTCTAGACTTTTCAACTCCATCAATTACTTGTTCTGATATTCTTTTAGCTTCAGCATTACTTATAGGAACTGGTTGACCTTTATTTCCTAAAAAACCTGATAGTTTAGGTGTGTTTTTAATTATGTGCCATGTGTCATCATTAAGATTCATTTTAATAAGTATATAACCTGGAAATATTTTTCTTTCAGTGTTTATTCTAACTCCTCTTTTTACCTCTACAATATTTTGAGTTGGCACTGATACTTCTTCAATGTGATCAGAAATACCAAGCTTACTTGCTTGATCTAAAATACTGTCAGCAACTTTTTTTTCATATCCTGAATAAGCGTGAAGTACATACCATCTACATTTAATCATCTTATAAACCTGAACCTATCTCTATAATTTTTTTAATTGAAAAAGACCAAATCTGATCACTAAGAAGAAAAAAGAGTGAAAATAAAAAAATTAATAAAATAACTATTAAAGAAGAAATAAACGTATCTCTTCTTGTGGGCCAAGTAACTTTCTGTAATTCTTGCCTAACTTGTCTTACAAAAAGTGCAGGTGATGTTTTTTTATTTTCCATATTTTTTTCAAATAATTATTGGCAGGAGTGGCAGGACTTGAACCCGCAGCCCCCGGTTTTGGAGACCGGTGCTCTACCAGTTGAGCTACACTCCTAACATTCAGATATAGCTAAAACTAGAAGAGCGGTCTCAAATACCTATTCAATAATTTCAGCTACAACTCCAGCGCCAACAGTTCTACCACCTTCTCTAATTGCGAATTTTAAACCTTTATCCATAGCGATTGGAGAAAGTAAAGTAACTTCCATTGTAATGTTATCTCCTGGCATAACCATTTCAGTTCCTTCAGGAAGTTTGATTGTACCAGTAACATCTGTTGTTCTAAAATAGAACTGAGGTCTATAATTAGAGAAGAAAGGAGTATGTCTTCCTCCCTCTTCTTTTTTAAGAACATAAGCTTCAGCTTTAAATTTAGTGTGAGGCTTAATAGATCCAGGTTTAGCTAAAACTTGACCTCTTTCTACTTCTTCTCTTTTAGTACCTCTAAGTAAAACACCTACGTTATCACCAGCTTCACCAGAGTCTAAAAGTTTTCTAAACATTTCTACACCAGTACAAGTGGTTTTTTGCGCTTCTCTTATTCCTAAGATTTCTATTTCTTCACCAACCTTAACTTGTCCTTGTTCAATACGCCCAGTTACTACAGTTCCTCTTCCAGATATTGAAAATACATCCTCTACTGGCATTAAAAATGGTTGGTCTACTGGTCTCGTTGGTTGTGGTATAGACTCATCAACAGCTTTCATAAGTTCAAGAATTGAATTTTTTCCTATTTCATCATCTCTTCCTTATAAAGCAGCAAGAGCAGATCCTTTGATGATAGTGATAGTATCACCTGGGAATTCATATGAAGTAAGAAGCTCTCTAATTTCCATTTCAACCAAATCGATCAATTCTTTATCATCAACTTGATCAACTTTATTCATGTAAACAACAAGAGCTGGAACACCAACTTGTCTTGCTAAAAGAATATGTTCTCTAGTTTGAGGCATTGGTCCATCTGCTGCATTAACTACTAATATAGCTCCGTCCATTTGTGCTGCTCCTGTTATCATATTTTTTACATAGTCAGCGTGACC
>CAYQFB010000006.1:9060-14170 GCA_964416705.1 uncultured Alphaproteobacteria bacterium | reverse complement strand
CTTCATTATTCACTTTATTTAAATTATTTTCAATAGAATCATTTTTATTAAAAATGTTTTCAATAAATTGATTTAAAGTTTTAATTTTCTTGTTATCTAAGCCCTTTCTCTTTAATCCAATTAAATTCAAACCTTTCATTTTTGACCTTATCCCAATATAAAGTCCGTAAGGAACAAGGTTTTTTTCTAACCCACTCATACCACCAACCATAGAATTTTTTCCGATTTTAACAAATTGATGGATTGCAGAATTACCACCTATAATTGTATTGTTATCTATTTCTACATGACCTGCCAGTGTTGCATTATTAGCTAAAATTATATTTGATCCAATCATACAATCATGGGCAATATGTGCTCCTACCATAAATAAACAATTATCTTTAATTTTAGTATACAAACCTCCACCTTCAGTTCCTGGATTAACTGTTACATTTTCTCTAAATGTATTATTGTTTCCAATAATTAAAAAACTTTTTTCTCCTTTATATTTCAAATCTTGAGGCGCACTCCCTATCGAAGAAAAAGGATAAAATATATTATTTTTTCCAATTTTTGTATTACCTGATACAGCTACATGTGAGTGTAGTACACAGCCAACATCTATTTCTACATTATCACCTATTACACAATATGGACCAATTTTAACCGAAGAATGGATTTTTGCTTTATCTGAAATATTACTAAAATTCATTAGTAGTCTTTATAAAATTTTTAGGAATTTAGTATATTTTTTTTATTTCAAACTATTTCTTTCCTATTGTAATCATTGCAGTAAATTCTGTTTCTGCAACTTTTGTATTTTCATGAAAGGCTACACCTTGAAATTTATATACATCTCTAACTTTATTTAAAAAATTTACTTCAAAACGAATATTTTGATTAGGTATTATAGGTTTTCTAAATCTTGCTTTATTAACGCTCATAAATAATACAGATTTATCTTTTTCATCTTTAAATTGATGTGAGACAACAATTCCTGCTGTTTGAGCCATTGCCTCAACTATAATAACTCCAGGCACAATTGGGTTATTTGGAAAGTGACCTTGAAAAAAATATTCATTTTCAGAAAAATTTCTTTCTGAAATACCTTTTTTACCTGGTTCAATAATTTGACATTTATCGACGAATAAAAAGGGCGTTCGATGCGGAATTAAATCTTTAATTTCTTCTTGGTTAATTATCATTATTTTTATTTAATTTAATAATATTTTTTTTCCATTTTTTTATATCTATTGCTGGAAAACCAGCAACAACTTGGTTATTTTCAATATTTTTAGTAACTCCACTTTTAGCTGCTATGGTTACATTGTCACCAATTGATAGGTGGCCGGATATACCGGCTTGACCTCCTATTTTAACATTATTACCTATCACGGTACTACCAGCAATGCCAACTTGTGCAGCAATTACAGCTTGCTTACCAATTTTAACATTATGAGCTATTTGTATAAGATTATCTAAATTACAATTATCAGAAATTATTGTTGAATCTAAAACTGCTCTGTCTATTGTTGTATTTGCTCCTATATAACAGTTTTTACCAATAACAACATTTCCCAAATGTTTAATTCTTTTTTTTGTATTTATTTCAAATCCAAATCCTTCACTGCCTATAACTACTCCAGATTTTATTACTGAATTTTCTCCGATTATACAGTTTGAGATTGAAGAATTTGATGATATCAAAACATTCTCACCAATGAATACATTTGGACCAATAGTGCAATTTGATTGTATAATAACATTATTATTAATAATTGAATTTTCATAAATATTAGAGAAATCATCAATTTGAACTTTATTTTCAATTTGAACAATTTTATCTAAATTTACATATTTAGAAATAACACCATTAGACTTTCTTTTTTTATAAAAAAGATTACTTAGATGCGCAAGAGCAAGATAAGGATCATCGACAGTAATATATTTTATATTTTTAGGTAAATAATCAATGAATTCATTTTTTAAAACACAACATTTAGCCTTGCTTGATAACAATGAACTTAAAAATTTTTCATTAAATAAGAAAATGAGAGAATTAGATTTAGCATCATTTATTGAGCTAATACAGTCCAATGTCTCGTTCTCACTGAGATTTGTAGAATATGAAATATTATTTTCTATTAGAACATCATTAATTTTAGTAATATCAATTTTCATATTGAGCAAATTCTAAATCAATTATTGACTCATTAAGTTCTATAAATATTGTTTCACTTATATTTATTTTTTCAGCAGATATTAAGTATTGGTTTTTATCAAGTATTAAATCTATTTGATTTTCTGCTGCGTAATTTTGAATTAATTCTGATATCTTTGAAAATATAATGTTCTTTATATTTATAATTTCTTTTTCATAATGATTATTAAAATTAGCTACATCATTTTCAAAATTTGCTACTTCATTATAATATTCATTTTTCTTTAGATTAAATTCATCTTCATTGAGTATTAACTTTAAGTTTTCTAATTCTTCTTTTTTTTTATATAGATTTTGTTCAATATTTTTGAATTTATTTTTATATTCTTGTTGAGATAAATTAATTTTTTCTGAAATTTCTAAAAAATGTTTCGAATTATTAATTAAAGAATTAATATCAATAACTACAATATTAGTAGAATAAACATTTGTTGAAAAAACAAAAAAAGTAATCAAGAATATATAAAACTTAATCAATTGATATTACCTATAGAAAAAGTAAACATCCTTTTTATATCATAACTTTCATCTTCTATAGGGAAGCCCCAAGTAAAAGCTATAGGGCCAATAAATGAATAAAATTTTATACCAAAGCCAGCTGAAGATCTAATACTCTCATTAGTATAAGTAGGTAAAGTCTTATTGTCCCAAACAATTCCAATATCATTAAAAAAATTTAAATAAATTGGATTATCATCATTTTTTAACAAAAGTTTTGAGTAATCAATTTTAGTCGCTAAAATATTATTACCGCCTATATAAGATGTTCTAGAATTTCTAGGACCTACACCATAATTATCAAAACCTCTAAGCCACCTTCCTCCAAGAGAAAATTTATCATTTGGTAAAATATCTGAGTTGCTTAATGAAAATACATTTCCTATCTTTGTTTGAAAAGACGCAATATCTTTATTAAATTCTTTAAATTTTTTGTAAGTGATTATATTTTTTATATATCCGTTATTTGAACTTGTTGGTGTTTCAAAGACATTAGAAAATTTTAAAAAATTACCATTTCGTGGAAAGAAAAATGAATTTAAAGTACTATAAGTAATACCATTCTCTAAAATAAATTTCGCACTACCTCCTTGAACATCAATAATCGTACTTGAAGCTGTGTTTGAATCAGTCACTAAAATATCATCTAACTCATAAAATAATTTAACAGAATGATATAAATTATCCTGAAATTTATATGATAAGCCTGTAGAAGCTTGGTATTGATCTAATTGATAAGAACTTGATCTTGAATAATCACGCTCTTTATAACTTAAGCCAAAACTGAGGTCCATATCTCTATTAAGAAAAAATTTATCAGTAGTATTAAAAGTATATTCATTATTGTTATTTGAATTATTAATCATAAATTCAAGAGACCTGCCCGTACCACCTATGTTAGATTCATTTAAACCAGTTACTAGAGTTACCCCATCTAATGTTCCAAAAGATGCGCCTGCGGTAAAAGTGCCTGTTTGATTTTCTTTTACGTTAATATCAATGTCAATTAATTTATCATTAATCAATTTCTTTTCTACATTTACTTCATCAAAAAAACGTAATGATTTAATTTTTTTTGTTATTTGATTTAATTCACTTTCTAGAAAAGCATCACCTTCTGTAATTTCTAATTCTCTTCTTATGACATAATCTAAAGTTCTAGTATTGCCATTTATGTTTATATTATTAACATAAACAGGTTGTGTTTCACGAACTTCAAAAAGTAAATCAGCTTTCCCTTCTTTTAATTTTACTAGATTGTTTATTTCAAAAAATCTAACTCCTGTACTTTGAATTAAATTTGAAATTTCCTCCTCAATACTTTCGGCAATAGAGGCATTATATTTATTATTTTTATATTTATTAATAATAAAGTAATCGTTTAATAATCTATCTATGTTTTCATTATTTATATTATTTGAAAAACTGACATTTTCTAATTGATAATAGATTCCCTCATTTATATTAAAATAAATTACGATATAATTATTTTCAAAATATTCAATTTCATAATCTATTTCTATATCAGCATATCCTTTATCTTTATAAAAACTTTTAAGTCTCTGCTTATCTGTTTCAACTTGAGTTGGTTTAAAATTATTATTTGCAAAAATGTTTGTTAGTTTTTTTACTTTAGATTTTATAATTGTACTTAAATCAGAACTTGGTATTTTTGTATTTCCTCTAAATTTTATTGATTTTATTTTAGTGATATTATTTTCTATTATATCAATAAAAATAGTTGCTAAGTTTTGACTAGTTATTTCTGAAGATAAATTAATTTTAACATTGTTGTATCCAAAAGATGAATAAATATTTTTTAATTCGTTAATAAAATTTTTAATATTATCATCACTATAAACATCAAAATTTAATTCTTGAGCCATAATACCTAATTCCTCATCTTTAAATCTATAATTGCCATCAAAATAAATCTTATGAATTATTGGGTATTCAATTACGTTAATATAATATTTATTATTTTCAATCTTAATATTTATATCTTTAAAAAGGCCGGATTTATTTAACTCGTTTAATAAATAATTAGAATATTCTTCACTAAGATCATCTGGTATTTTATCTATAATACTTAATATAACTTCTTTATCTGTATTTTTATTTCCATTAATTTCAAATTCGTAAGTATTTTGTGAAGCTGATATTTTATGTGCAAAGATTAAAAAAAAGAAAATAAAAAATAGTCTTTTATAAAAAATTAGACTTAATATGCAGTTTGATATCTTCATGATATTGAATAATATTATGAATATTATTTACATCTGAATCAATATTTAATGAAGTTATTTCTTTAATTAATTGCAATATTTCAATATATTTGATTTTTTTTTGCTTAAATAAATCCACAGCGTATTCATTTCCTAAATTAAATTTAATTAAATTTCTGGGATT
>CAYQFB010000006.1:7457-8960 GCA_964416705.1 uncultured Alphaproteobacteria bacterium | reverse complement strand
TCTAATTTTGTTAGAGGAATATCAAATAAATAATGAGCCTCAATTAATTCAAGACATTTATTTACTAATGTAGCGGAATCAATACTATTCTTATACCCCATCTTCCACTTAGGATGTTTAACAGCTTCTTTAAAAGAAATATTTTTTAATGAATTAAATTTCTTATTTATAAAGGGACCTCCTGATGCTGTTATATAAATTTTTTTTAAATTAAAACTATCTATTTTGATTTTATTAAAATTTTGAAAAATAGAAAAATGTTCAGAGTCTAATGGAAAAATTTTTGTATTATTTTTTTTTATGATATTTTTAAATATATGTCCTGCGGAAACTATTGCTTCTTTACTAACAATACCAATTTTATTTGTGTTAATGCATATTAGTTCTAAATATTTTAGAGACTCATAACCAGAGACAGACAAAATAGATAAATCAGATCTACTTTTCTGAAGGTATTCTTTTAATTCATTTTCATTTAGAATTTTAATCTCTTTAGGTAAAATTGACCTTAAGATATTAATTTTTTTTTGATTATCTAAATAAACATAACGTGTATTAAATTCTTTACATTGTTTTGCTAATAATTTTATATTATTTTTAGCACATAAGAGATTGATCTTATATTCAGGAAATTGATTTTTAATAATACTTAGGAACGTTTTACCAATAACTCCTGTACTGCCATAAACATTTACTATCATTTAAAAAAAAATGCCATGAATTGAAAATGGAATTATTACTAATAAAAAACTATCAAACCTATCAAAAAAACCTCCGTGTCCAGGAAGAAAATTACTAGAGTCTTTCAAATTATTAAAACGTTTAAAATAAGATTGAATTAAATCTCCAAAAAATGAAAATAAAATAACTATGTTAGTAAAAAAGAAAAAGTTTAAATTTATACTAGTTTTATAAATATCAAAGTTTAAATAAATAATTAAAGATATTAAATTTGTTAACATTATACCACCTATTAAACCTTCATAGGTTTTGTTTGGACTAATTTTATTTAACATTTTCTTTTTGCCAAATATTTTGCCAAACAAATAACTAGATGAATCAAAACAGGTTATACATAATATAATTGCGGTAAATTCATAAGAATTAAAATTAAAGCTAAAATACATCATTACAGATAAGTAAGATATAGTAATATAATATATTATTGTTTTTATTGATTTTTTAAAATTTAAAAAAACCTCAATGCTGATTAACAAATATATTAAAGTTATAAAATATATTATTTTATCTGTATAATAAAAAAAAAGAGTAAAATAGAAAGTAATAAATATAAATGATGATAAAATTCTAATTGATAAATTTTTATAATCCATAATTTCTACTTATGTTTTTGAATTCTTTTATAATTTTTTCAAGTTCTTTTTTTTTAAAATCAGGCCATAAAGTATCAGTAAAAAATAATTCAGTATAACAAAGATTATACATTAAAAAGTTACTTAACCTTTTATAACCTCCAGTTCTTATCAATATATCAGGGTCTGG
>CAYQFB010000006.1:0-7357 GCA_964416705.1 uncultured Alphaproteobacteria bacterium | reverse complement strand
GTAGATAAAGCATAAACTGATAAATATTTAATTTCTTCTTCAATTAATTTTTCAGAAATTCTTAAAACATTTTCAATACCCTCGTCATAAGCTTCTTTAATTGGTAAGTTTTTATTTTCTGACCATCTCTTGTTACCATCCATAATTATTGATAGATGATTAATAGAGTTGTTTTTTTTCAAAATTATACTTTCAGAATATCTTCTTTTTTAACCCTTAATAATTCATCAATTTTTTCAATACTACTATCAGTTAATTTTTGAACTTCATTTAATATTTTTTTTAAATCATCTTCAGATATTTCACTATTTTTTTTTAGTTCCTTTTGTGAGTCTATAAAATCTCTTCTTAGATTTCTTATTACAACTTTAGAGTTTTCTGCATATTTAGCTGCTACTTTTGTTAACTCCTCTCTTCGCTCCTCACTAAGTTTAGGTATTGGAATTCTAATTATCTGACCATCAATTTGAGGATTTACACCTAGATCTGATTCCAATATTGAGTTTTCAATATTTTTTATCATTGAAGTATCCCACACTTGAATAATTATAGTAGTTGGATCTGTTATTGAGATGTTACCAAGTTGATTTAATGGGGTTTTACTACCATAAGCATCTGCAAATATGTTATCTAACATTGACGGATTAGCTCTTGAAGTTCTGATTGAGCTAAACTCTTTATCAAGATGTTTAACAGCATTTATCATTTTTTGATTTAGTTGCTCAGTCATTTTCAGCTTATTTTACTATATTTTCCTTTTTCTTTCAAAGCAGTTATCAAGGAATTTTTTTTAAAAATATTAGTGATAATAATAGGTATTTTTGACTCTTTAGCTAAACTTATTGCAGTTAAATCCATAACTCGAAGATTGTTATTAATTACTTCATTATAATTGATTTTTTTTATAAGTTTAGCGTTTTTAAATTTAAGTGGATCTTTATCATAAATGCCATCCACTTTAGTTGCCTTAATAATTAGTGAACAATTCATTTCTGAAGCTCGTAAAGATGCCGCTGTATCAGTGGAAAAAAAAGGGTTACCAGTACCTGCTGCAAAAATTACAATACGTTTCTTCTCTAGATGCCTTACAGCTTTTCTCTTAATATAGGGTTCAGCTACTTGTGACATAGTAATAGCACTTTGTACTCTAGTTTGAATATTGATTGTCTCTAAACAACTTTGGAATGATAATGCATTCATAACTGTGGCAAGCATTCCCATATAATCAGATGTTGATCTATCAATTCCTTCAGATGAACCTTTGATACCTCTGAATATATTTCCACCACCTATAATAATGCATATTTGATATCCAGATTCATAAACTTTCTTAACTTCTTTAGCAATTGAGCTAATAGTAGATACATCTATTCCATAAGGAGATTTTCCCATTAAGGCCTCTCCTGATAACTTCAAAAGAATTCTTTTTTTCATTTATGTTAATGATAAGTAATTGAACATATTAATTTCAAATTTTTGATCATTGTAATTAGAATTAATTACCTCTTTTACAGATTTATCAGGATCTAAAACGAAACTTTGATTTAGTAATGTTACTTCAGAATAAAACTTTTTCATCTTACCTTCTAATATCTTGTCTATTACATTTGCAGGCTTTCCAGAACTTGCTATTAGTTCCTTTTGGATATTTAATTCTTTATCAATAGTAGTTTGCTCTAAATTGTCTTCATCTATAGCTTCAGGTTTTAATGCAGCAATATGCATACATAAATTTTTTGCAAAATTTTGAATACTTTCATTATTAGAGTCTGAAGAATATTTTAATATAGAAATAATTTTGCCAATATTTTTTCTATAAGCATTATGTACATAAAATGATAAATAATTATTATTTTTATAAAAAACTCTCAAATCAGATATAATAATATTTTCACCAATTTTAGCTATCATCTCATCAATAATTTCTTTAATAGATTTTGAAGAAATTTTAGTATTTAAAAACGTATCAAGATCTAAATTTGAGTTATTTAAATCTAGAATTGCATTGCCAATATAATCAACGAAATTTAAAAATGTGTCACCTTTAGCAGCAAAATCAGTTTCAGAATTTATTTTTATTAAAATACAAATATTACTATTTTCATAAAAACCTATTGCGCCTTCATTAGCCTCTCTAGAAGATTTTTTAGAGGCTTTAGCAAGACCTTTTTTTCTTAAATAATCAATTGCATTATCTATACTTCCATCATTATTACTTAAAGCCTCTTTACAATCTAAAAAACCTGCCCCAGTCTTATCTCTAAGTTCTTTTACCAATTTTAAATTATCCCCCATTTATAGATCTCCCTTATTTTTATTTTCTTCACTATCTATTTTTTTAGGTTCAATTATTTTATTTTCTAAATTATCCTGAAAAGAAGCTGCGTCTTCAATTGTTTGCTGAAAATAATTTTTATAAATATTTATAGATCTAATCGCATCATCATTCCCGGGTATAATATAATCTATTGATTCAGGATTAGCATTAGAATCAACAATACCTATAATTGGAATATTAAGCTTCTTTGCCTCCAATACTGCAAGCTTATCTTTTAATACATCAAATATTACTATTAAGTCAGGTTTACCATTCAGATCTTTAATGCCTCCTAAATTTAAATGAAGTTTTTCTTTTTCTCTAGTTAACTGAAGTAATTCTTTTTTAGATACACTATTTGTAAAAGCTGGATCATTTAGATTGGAGTCTAAAGTATTTAATCTATCAATTGAATTTGAAATAGTTTTCCAGTTTGTTAATGTGCCGCCAAGCCATCTTTTGTTAACATAAAAATTATTATTTATAGTCGCTAACTCTTTTACAATTTCAGAACACTGTTTTTTTGTGCCCACAAAAAGGATCTTTCCAGACCTGCTAACTGTTTCATGAATCTTCACAAGTGCATTATTTAAAGCCTCTGCAGTTATCCTTAAGTCGAAAATATGGATATTATTTCTTACTCCAAAAATATATTCTTCCATTTTGGGATTCCATCTTCTAACGTTGTGTCCAAAATGAACGCCAGCCTCTAGAAGATCTTCAATCTTAATTTCAGGTAAATTCATTATTATCTCCGGTTTAACCTCCACAGAAACAAAAACACCGGTTTTTTCTGTGTGCTAGTTTTTTTCAGGCTTTTAATCAAAAACTTAAAATTTTCAAGATATATCTATATTGTAATCCAGTTTTTTTGAATTTTTTAACAGATCCAACTGCTTATAAGACATAAGTGAGTACTTACTATTTGAATTAAAATTTATCAGCTTATTATTGATATTCATAAAAATTGAAATCTTACTTTTTGAAGTGTGTTTTCTAGAAAATAAGCTATCCTTGTATTCGATCAATTGATCTGGTTCTATAAATATATCTATTTTTTTTTCTAAATTATTAAATTCACTTTCTAATTTCTTGATAATTCTAATAACAAATCTTGGATCATTATTGTTCAGAATTATGTCAATATCAAATATTAGCAAATTTCCCTCTTTCAAAAGATATCTAAATTTACTTAAATTTTCACTAAAAATCGATAATTCATATTGTGAATTTACTTCTGAAACTGTTACAAATGCATATTTCCTTCCATCCTTATTTGATCTTTCTTTTATATCCAAAACTGATCCACAAAGTCTAATTTTTTTACCGTTTTTATTTAAATCTATATCATTAAACATACTAATATTCTGTATTTCAAAAAACTTTTGAGGATAATGTTTAAGTGGATGATCACTGAAGTAGAAACCAACAACCTCTAGCTCATTCTTTAATGTTTCACTTGAGTTCCATACAGATATTTTTTGATTAAAAAGATTTTTGTCTTCAAATGAAATTTCCTCCTCTTGAAATAGCAAATTTTGGTTTAACTTAGAATTATTAGATCCAAATAAGTTAACAAATTGAGGGACATTAAAAAAAAGCTTAGATCTATTTATTTCAATTGAATCAAAAGAGCCTGACTGAATTAATTTTTCGAGCTGACGTTTATTTATAACCTCTGGTTCAACCCTTTTTAAAAAATCAATAATGGATTTAAATTTACCTTTTTGCTCTCTTACCGACACAACTGATTTAATAGATTTAGAACCTACTCCTTTTATAGCGCTTAATCCAAATCGTATTGATTTTTTAGACTCGCTTCTCTCAATGGTAAATTGTTCTTTAGAAAAATTTATATCTGGCTTTAGAAATGATATCTCAAGTTTCTCCAATTCTTGCTTTAACGAAATAATTTTATCAGTTCTATCAATAGAAAAATTTAGTGTGGCTGTCATAAATTCATGAGGAAAATTTGCCTTTAAATAGGCTGTTTGATAAGAGATTAGAGCATAACCTGCTGCATGACTTTTATTAAAACCGTATCCTGCAAATTTATCAACAAGATCAAATATTTTTGATGCTTCTTTCTCACTTATGCCATTTTTTAATGCGCCTTCTATGAATCTATTTTTCTGATCGTCCATTTCTTTTTGTATTTTTTTTCCCATTGCTCTTCTTAATAAATCAGCTTCACCAAGCGAATAGTTTGAAAGAACTTGTGCTATTTCCATTACTTGCTCTTGGTATACAATGATTCCATATGTTTCTTTTAAAACATCTTTTAACTTTGGATGAATATAATTAATTTCTTCTCTTCCATGTTTACGATTGCAAAATGAAGGAATATTATCCATAGGTCCGGGGCGAAAAAGAGCTACAACTGCAATAATTTCTTCAAATTTATCAGGCTGCAATTGTTTTAAAACACTACTCATTCCATTGCTCTCCAGTTGAAAAACACCAACAGCGCTTCCTCTACTAAGTTGCTGGAAAGTTTTTAAATCATCTAAGGGAACATCTTTTAAAGAAAAATTATGAATTTCATTTTTAATTAAATTTACACATTCATTAATAATAGATAATGTAGTTAATCCTAGAAAATCAAATTTTACTAAACCTGCCTTTTCAACATATTTCATTGAAAATTGAGTTGCATTGGTTTCAGTGTTTGGATCTTTGTATAAAGGAACAATATTACTTAATCTAGTATCTCCTATTACTACTCCTGCAGCATGAGTAGAGGCATGTCTATGAACACCTTCCAGCTTAAGACTTATATCAACAACATTAGAGAGTGTTTCATCTGTATTAATAATATCTCTTAGTGATTTTTCTGACTTTATGGACTCTGCTAATGTTAATGGACTGCCAGGATTATAAGGGATTAATTTTGCAAATGAGTCAACTTCACCATATGGCACCTCTAAAACACGACCTATGTCCCTAACTGCTGCTCTTGATGCTAAAGTTCCAAAAGTAATTATGTGTGCTACTGAATCACTTCCATATTTTTTATTTACGTACTCAATAACTTCATCCCTTCTGATTTGGCAAAAATCAATATCAAAATCTGGCATAGAAACACGCTCTGGATTTAAAAATCTTTCAAATAACAAGCTATACTTAATAGGGTCTAAATCAGTAATACCTAATGACCAAGCAGCCACACTTCCTGCTCCAGATCCTCTACCTGGGCCAACAGGAATATTATTTTCTTTTGCCCAATTAACAAAATCAGAAACTATTAAAAAATAGCCAGCAAATCCCATTTTATTAATAATTTCAATTTCGTAGTTTAATCTTTCTTTATAATTTTTTTTCTCTAAAATTTTATTTTCTTTAATTTTTTTATCAAGTCCATTTGAAGCTATTTTAACTAATAAATCACTCTCTGAAAGATTAAGATTATTTTTAAACTTTGGTAATTTTGGTAAAACTTCTCTTGGATAATAACTGCACGAAATTGCAACGTTAAAATTATTTTCCAAAATTTCTGGAATATCAGAAAATATATCAAGCATCTGCTCATTATTTTTAAATGCAATTTGATTATTTGAAGTTTTTCTATTGCCACTATTTATAGTCGTTTTTTGAGCAACACATAATAAAGCATCGTGTGCTGAAAACTCATCTACTTCTCCAAACTTAATGTTATTTGTTCCAATTAATGGAATATTGAATTTGTGGGACTTTCTTATTAATTCATCTTCAAAAGAGTCTATGTCAGAGTCATTTATTCTTTGTAATTCAAATAGTAAATTATTGTTAAATAATTTTTTTAATGTATTTATGAAATCGTCAGTTTGTTTGTTTTGATTATGTAAAATTAATAGTGGATTGAATTCACCTCCTAAAAAACAAAATAGTCCCTCTGTGTGACCTTCAATATCTGCAATACTAATTCCTACATCTCTATTTTTATTTAAGTAAGATAATGAGCTTAAATATATTAAATTTTTATATCCTGTCTCATTTTTTACTAAAAAAGATAATTGTGAAATTGTATTTTTAATTTGAATATCAATTAAATTTATTGATGTACCAATAATTGGCTGAATATTGTTATTTATACATTCTTGAGCAAACTCAAATACACCAAACATATTATTATTGTCTGTAATCGCCAAGGCAGGCATGTTATTTTTTTTTGCTAAATTGACTAATTTTTTTATTTTTAGAGTACTTTCAGATAAAGAGTAAGAAGATAAACATCTTAGGTGAATAAAAGGTTTAGTCATTTTAATATTAAATTTTTATTTCTTAACTCATATTTAAATTTTGCTAAATCTGCATATTTTTGATTATGAGTTACGTAAAGTAGAGATATATTATGATTAGAGACAAATTTTAAAAAAAAACTTATTATTTCATCAGATGTTTTCTCGTCTAAATTACCTGTCATTTCATCAGCCAAGATTAAATTTGGTTTATTTATAAGTGATCTAGCTATAGCTACACGTTGTTGCTCTCCTCCTGATAATTTATTAGGTTTCATATTTTTTTTATCAATAATTTCAAAAACCTCTAATAATTTATAAGCATCATTATTTATATCTGACATTTTATTACTTTGAACCAAAGCTGGCAATGTTACATTTTCTAGAACACTTAATTCGGGGATTAAATGAAAGAATTGATGCACAAAACCTATTTTTTTATTTCTTATGTTACTTAAAGATTTACTGCTTATTTCTTTAATAGATTTACTCTCAAAAAAGTAGTTGCCATGAAAATTTGAATCCAGAAGACCTAAAATATTAAGCAAAGTAGATTTACCACATCCGGATGGTCCTGTTATAGAAGTGATACTATTTTTAGAAATATTTAAATTTAGATTTTCAATTAATAATAATTCATCTTTGTTTGATAAGTTATATATTTTTTTTAAATTACTAATTTCTATTAAGTTATTCATTTTTTAAAGTATCAATAGGGTCAACATTAGAAGCTCTTATTGCTGGAAATATTGTCGATAATATAGTTATTATTATAGAAATAAAAAATACAAATAATACCTCTTGATATTTTATATCTGAAGGA
>CAYQFB010000005.1:0-15297 GCA_964416705.1 uncultured Alphaproteobacteria bacterium | reverse complement strand
AGAAGAGTGCTTAACATGCAGTGCATAAAGTAATATAAATAATGATATCAAAAGGCGTTAAATCAATCTTTCCAATCAAACATCAAGATATTTGGGATAAATATAAACTTCATATTCAAGCATTTTGGACGCCTGAAGAAGTTTCACTTCAAGATGACCTAAGAGACCTTGAAACTTTAAATGATGGAGAAAAACACTTTATTAAACATGTGTTAGCTTATTTTGCTAATTCGGAAGCAATGATTAATGAAAACCTAGCAAGTAGATTTTATAAAGAAATATTAATCCCAGAAGCAAGATGTTTTATTTCTATGCAGATGCTTAACGAATCTATTCATGCTGAAATGTATGGTTTACAAATTGAGGCGTATGTTAAAGATCAAAATGAAAAAGATCTTCTTTTTGATGCAATCCAAAATGTACCATGTATAAATCATAAGGCTCAATGGGTATCTAAGTGGCTTAATGGCAATCAAAATTTATTAACTAGACTTATTGGTTTTGGTCTTGTTGAAGGTTTATTTTTTGCAGGTTCATTTTGTGCAATTTATTATTTTAGAAAAAGAGGACTGTTACCTGGTTTAGCTCTATCAAATGATTGGATAGCAAGAGACGAAGGAATGCATTTTAGTTTTTCGGCTTTAATGTTTAAAACTCTAAGAGATAAGTATAATAACAATACTCTCACAGATGCAGATATTACTGACTTATCATTAATACCAAATGATGTCCCTCAATCGCAATTTGAGGAAATTGTAAGAGAAGCTGTTTCATTTGAAAAAGAATTCGTTAAAGACGCACTTCCAGTCGACTTGATTGGTATGAATCAGGACCTAATGTGCCAGTATATTGAGGCTGTTGCTGATAGAATTGCAGATTTATTTGAATTTGAAAGGGTATTTAATACTGAAAATCCATTTGATTTTATGAGAGCTTTAGATGTTCAAAATGTCACAAACTTCTTTGAAAAAAGAGTATCTGAATACCAAAGACCAACTGATAGAGCTCTTAGCTTTGATGACACTTTTTAAATGGAAGTAGAGATATATTCTAAAACTAACTGTGTTTTTTGTGATAAAGCTAAAATGCGCTTGGCTAAAAAAAATCCTAAAATATACATGTTAAATGAAGATTACACTCGAGAAGACTTTTTCAATAAATTTCCTAATGCACGGACATTTCCTCAGATAATCATAAATGGTGAAAGTATTGGTGGATATCATGAGCTTGAAAAATGGTTAGCAATGAATTCATTTGAAGAAGATTTTTAATGAGCGTCACCCCAATTATTTCCAACACCATAATCAACTATAAGAGGCACTTTAAAATTTTTAAATTCTAGATGAGTATTTTCCATTACATATTTAATTTTCTCAACCGTAGTATCTTTTTGTGATCCAATAATTTCAAAAATTAACTCATCGTGAACTTGAAGAAGTATTTTAATTTTTAACTCATCTTTAATAATCATTTTATTTAATTCTATCATTGCCAATTTAATTATATCAGCGGCAGTACCTTGAATAGGGGCGTTAATTGCTTGCCTCTCTGCAAATCCCCTTACTGCAAAATTTTTATCATTTATATTTTTAATATTACACCTTCTGCCAAAAATCGTTTTTACATAAAAATTAGTTTTTGCAAATTCAATTTGATCATCCATATACTTTTTAATTTTTGGATATTTATTAAAATAATTTTCAATATATATTTTTGCTTCACTGTTAGTAACACCTATTTGTTTGGCTAAACCGTATGGACTTATACCATATAAAATACCAAAATTTATTGCTTTTGCTTTTCTTCTCATTTCTGAGTCAAGTTTTTTTGTACTAATACCAAATATTTGAGATGCTGTAGAGCTATGAATATCTTCATTATTTTTAAAAGCTTCTATAAAATTATTATCACCAGAAATTTCAGCAGCAAGTCTTAATTCTATTTGTGAATAATCAAAGCTCATTAAAATTTTATTTGTATTACAAATAAATGCTTTTCTTATTTTTCTACCATTACTTGTGCGTATAGGAATGTTTTGAAGATTTGGATCATTAGAACTTAATCTACCAGTAAGAGTATTAGCAATTCCATAGGAGGTATGAACCCTTGATTTATTTATAGTTGCCTGATTCTGTAAAGCATCGGTATAGGTTGATTTTAATTTTGTTAATTCTCTCCATTCTAAAATTAAACTTGCAATCTCATATCCTTGGTCCGACAAATTAGATAAAGTGGAAGAATCTGTTGAAAAAGTTCCAGTTTTAGTTTTTTTTCCTCCCTGAATACTTAAATCTATAAATAGAATTTCACCTAACTGCTTTGGTGAACCTATATTAAAATTTTTACCTGCTAAATTAAAAATTTTTTTTTCTAATACTAAACTTTCTCT
This sequence comes from uncultured Alphaproteobacteria bacterium, assembly GCA_964416705.1. Lineage (GTDB taxonomy): Bacteria > Pseudomonadota > Alphaproteobacteria > HIMB59 > CACPNW01. The sequence goes on along the minus strand of CAYQFB010000005.1, from coordinate 12,908 downwards.
TTCAAATTCTTTGCTAAGCTGATTAAGATATTTAGTGTCTACTTTAATTCCATTTTTTTCTATTAGGGATAAAACATTAATTAATGGTAAATCAATTTCATTGTATACAAAATTACTTTTTTCATTTTTTAATCTATCATTTAATAAATTATAAAGTTTTAAGGTAATAAGAGCATCTTCTGCTGCATATTCAAGAGCTTTATTTAAATCAACATAATCAAATGTTATTTCTTTTTTCCCAGATCCAACGAGTTCTTTAAATTTAATATTTGTATGATTTAAATGTAAGTAAGCCAAATCATCCATATTATGTTTTGTAACACCATTATCAATAGCATAGGATAACAACATTGTGTCAGCTATAGATTTAAATTTAATCTGATATTTATCTAAAATCCTGAGATCAAATTTTATATTATGTCCAATTTTTAAAATAGATGCATCATTACAAATAAATTGAAGTGACTTAATTAATTCTGCTTCATTAATTTGTTCATTAATTCTTTTAGTATTTTCTAGATTTTTATGATTTATAGGTATGTAGTAAGCTGAATTTTCATCCACAGCTATCGATACACCAACTAAAATAGCTTCTTCTATATTAAGAGAATTTGTTTCCGTATCTATAGCGCAGAGTCCAGTTTTTTTTATAAGATTAATTAATTTATCTAAATCTTCTATTTTGTTAATAAGAGAATACTTTTTTTCTATTTGGCTTTCTTGAGGTTTATCAAATAGATCTGTCTTAATAAATGAATTATTTTTTAATCTTTCAGCTATACTCTTAAAGCCTTGATTAGATAAAAATTTTGATAGATTTTCATTTTTATCTATTGAAGAATATGTATGAATATCATTAATTTTTAGAGTGAGATCTATATCTTTTTTTAATTTGACTAATTCAAGGCTAATTAAAATATCATCCTTATTGTTTAGTATAATGTTTCTTCTTTTTTCTTGAGGTATTTGAATAGCATTTTTTATTAAAGATTGAACATTACCAAATTCTTCTATGAGTTGCAAAGCAGTCTTAGGGCCTATACCAGGAGCGCCAGGAATATTATCAACCTTATCCCCTGTTAAGGCTTGTATTTGGATTACTTTTTCTGGAGGTAAACCAAATTTTTCAATTACTTGATCAATACCAATACTTTTATTCTTCATTGGGTCAAGCATCGTGACATTCTTATTAACTAACTGCATAAGATCTTTGTCAGAAGAAACTATTATAGATTTAATTTTTTGCTTTTCTGCTAATTGACAATAACTAGCAATAATGTCATCCGCCTCAAAACCCTCTATTTCAATCTGAGGAATATTAAAAGCATCAACACATTCTCTAATTATTTCGAATTGTGGTATTAATTCCTCCGGAGTTTCTCCTCTATTAGCTTTATAGTCTTTAAAAATTGCATTTCTAAAATTTTCTCTTGCTGCATCAAACACAACAATCATTTTATCTTCTCTGTAATCTTCAATAAGTTTTACTAACATATTTGTAAAACCAAAAACTGCGTTAATGGGTATTCCGTCTGGTCTATTCATGGGTGGCAAACCATAATAAGCTCTAAAAATATATGCCGATCCATCAATTAAGATTAATCTATTTTGTTTATTCATATAATATTTAAATATATAAACACTTTTATAATAATGACAGATTATATTTATTCTATTAAAGCAAAAAACGTTAATAAGATTTTTAAGAGAAAAAATCTTGAAGTTAACGCACTTAAAGACTTTAATATTAAAATAAAAAAAGGAAGCATTCATGGATTGCTTGGGCCAAATGGGGCTGGAAAATCTACATTCATTAATATTTTAGGCGGTTTAGTAAAAAAAAATAAAGGTAATATTAATATTTGTGGAATAGATATTGATAAAAATCAAAAACTCTCAAAATTTAAAATTGGAATTGTGCCTCAAGAATTGAATATTGATCCTTTTTTTACTCCTTTTGAACTACTAGAGTTACAGGCTGGCTTATATGGTATTTCAAAAAAAAATAGAAAGACTGAAGAAATTTTAAATAATGTTGGATTGATAGATAAAAAAAATGCATATGCAAGAACTTTATCAGGGGGGATGAGAAGAAGATTACTAGTTGCAAAAGCATTAGTGCATAGTCCTGAAATGTTGATACTAGATGAGCCTACTGCAGGTGTTGATGTTGAACTAAGAAGTATGTTATGGAATTATATAAGAGATATAAATAATAAAGGTACCACCATATGCCTTACGACGCATTATTTAGAGGAAGCTGAAAAATTATGTGAAAACATAACTATTTTAGATAAAGGACAAGTAATAAAAGATGATACTAAAATAAATTTATTAAATATTATTTCAACAAAAACAGCTAGCTTTGATTTAGCAAGCAAACAAGAACTTCCTAGGGAGTTATTACAATTTAATCCTAAAATAGAAAAAAATAGATTAACATTATCATATGATAAGAGTAAGATGTCCTTAGGTAATATTATTAATATCTTAAACAAGCATAATATTGTATTTTTAGAAATGAGCACATATGAGAGCAACCTTGAGAATGTGTTCACAAAATTAATCTCATCTAATGGAAATAACTAAAAAAATATTTTGCTTTTTATTATTATTAGTTCCTATTTTACTAATAACTGGCCCAGCAATACCTGATATAATTATAACTTTTTCAGGAATTTTTTTTTTAATTTTAACATATTTTAAAAAATATGATTATCAAATATTGAATTTTGGTTGGTTTAAAATATCAATAATTTTCTGGATTTTTTTAATTTTTTCAAGTTTTTTTGCATTAAATTTTATTAAGTCTTTTGCTGAGGCAATGATATTTATTAGATTATTATTAATTCCTTCCATAGTACTAGTAATCTTATTTGAATATCAATATGTTATAAAACTTCTTTTTATCATTATATTTGCTTCGGTTGTTTTTGTAATTTTTGATTGCCTGTTTCAATTTTTTAATTACGACTCTAAAATAGGCTTTAAAGAAGATATTTTTGGCTATGTACCAGATAATTCACCTCATTTTAGATTAACAGGACCTTTCAAAGATTTAGTACCAGGTTCTTATGTTTCTAGGTTTGCTTTTTTTGGATTGATAGCAATATATTTATTTATAAAAAATAAAAATTTAAAAATTTTTTTTATAATTACTTATCTTGGATTATCAGGATTTATTACCTATATATCTGGTGAAAAAATGGCTTTTGCAACTTTTGGATTAGGTTTAGTTGTTTTTATTCTATTTAGTAAAAAAAATAAATTTTATTATCTATTTTCAATAATATTAATATTTGTTTTAATTTTTATTTCATCCAAATTTCATCCAGCTTTTGATTATAAAATAATTAACTCTTCTTCAATTCATAACGGATTAATATTAGAAAAAAAAGTTGAATGTGAGAATAATTTAGATTTAAACTGTAGTGTGATAATTAAGTCACAACCTAAATTTCTTGAAGTTTTGCAAAATTTTAATAATTCAGCATATGGAGAAATTTATTTACTTGCTCTACATATGTACAAAGATAATTTATTATTTGGGATAGGTTTAAATAATTATAATGATTTGTGCCAAACTGAAAAATATAAAAAACAATTAAAGAATATTGATTGTGTAACACATCCTCATAACTTTTACTTACAGTGGTTAATTGAAACTGGTCCAATTTGTTTGTTCTTGTTCATGCTCTATTTGTATTATATTTTTATATCTATTAGCAAAAATCAAACAAGTGAAATAAGATTATTAGCTATAATAACAATGATAATTTTATTTTGGCCAATAATGTCAACAGGAAGCTTAGCAAAAAATTGGTATGGTATTAGTACATTTTACATCTTAGGTATATGTATTTCTGTTTATAAATTGAAATTTGAAATTAAATAAAATATATTTCTAAAATATCAATCTTGTTATAAAATTATATTTTATCTTTGAGAAATATTTTTTAATTTTTTTTGATAAATACAAACCAATTAAAAAAAAAATTATTACTGTATAAATTCTTCCATTTCCTTTACTAAATAGACTGCCAACATATATTAGGGAAAATATAATGCTCAATTGTAGAATTTTACGTTTTAATGCAATCATTAATCCAATTATCATAAATAATAACATAGCTATAATTTTTCCTGAACCCATACCAAAGTAAGTTCCTGCATATGTCATAAAAATGAATGAATATAATATTGAAATTTGTGTTGGAATATCATTTTTCAAAAATCTTTCTCTAAATAAAAAATAATAACTTTTAAATCCATCTGATAATGTAATTTTTTTTCCTTGCTCAATAGTTCTTTCATAATAACTTATTCCATATTCAAAAATATTTATATTTCTTCTAGCAATTTCACTGCTCATTACTATTTCAAGACCAAAGCCATTAGTATTGATATTTAAATCTTTTAACAAATCAGTATTAATTATTTTTGAACCAGTATGTAAATCAGAGAGTGATTGATTAAAAAGAAAATTATATATCCAAGTATTTATTTTTACTGCTATTTTATTCATGAAATATCTTCTTAGTTGTATTTTTGAGCCTACATTTCTAGAACCATATAATACTTCTATATTTGTATTTTCTAGAACCACATTATACATTTCAAGCAAATCTCGGGGTTCATACTCAAGATCAGAGTCTAAAAAAATTGTATATTTACCTTCAGTTTTTTTAATACCTTCTTTTACCGCATAACCTTTTCCAGAATTTTTTTGTAAAATAATTAATTCAAATTCTTTTTTGCTAAAAACTAATTCTAAATTATTTTGAAGCCATTTTAAACTACCATCTTTTGAGCCATCATCAACAAAGATATATTTAATTTTAAAATGTTTGAAAGTATCTTTTATTTTATAGCATAGAGAATTTAGTGAATTAACTTCATTATAAATTGGAACAACTATTGAGGCTTCAAAATTCATTATTCTCTTGGCGCATGTTTGTTTAGTATTCTTTGCAGTGTTCTTCTATGCATTCTTAACCTTCTAGCTGTTTCAGATATATTTCGATTACATTGAAAAAATACTCTTTGTATATGCTCCCATCTAATTCTATCAGCAGTCATAGGATTCTCTGGTGGAGGAGGTAAAACTTCCTTTGAATTAGTTAGAGCATCATAAATTTGATCTACTTCAGCTGGCTTAGGAAGGTAATCAATAGCTCCTGTTTTAATTGCTGCCACTGCTGTTGCTATATTACCATAACCAGTAAGTAATAACGATTTAGTTAAGGGACTTTTATTTTGAATTTTTTTTATTAACTCTAAACCAGAACCATCTGCAAGTCTCATATCAACAATTGCGTAATCATAATTGCTAGTTTCAATTATTTCAGATGCTAAAGAAAAAGATTCTGCTGTGTTAACTTCAAATCCTTTTTTTTCCATAGATCTTGATAATCTCTCTCTAAATGGTAAATCATCATCTACCACAAGTAATGTTTTATTCATGTTTTTAAAATAGATTTTTTAAATATTATTTCAACTACTGCATTTCCATTCAATGAGTTATAGAAATGCATTTTTCCATTAACATTTTCAATTAAATTTTTTGATATAAATATTCCCAATCCCATCCCTTTTTTAGATTTAGTAATATATGGTTCTCCGAGCTTATCAAGAATATCTCGTAAAAAACCATTTCCATCATCACTGATTTTTATCGATAATTCTTGCAAATTAGTGGAAATTTTTATGGAAACTTTATTTTTTGCATGTTGTATTGCGTTTTGTATAATATTGCTAAATGCATAGTTAATTTCATCTTTGTATAAAATAGATATTTCTCTACTTGTTTTCTCAAAAATAATATTCAATTCTTTATTTGTATTAAACTTTTCAAAACTTAACTTTATTAAATCTTCAATTTTAATCTTCTCAAAAAAATTATCCTTTAGTAAATGTGGGCTCTTTGAAAGACTTAATAAAATAACTCGACATCTTTCTGCTTGAGATTTAAGTAACATAACATCCTTAAATAAATTTTTATTTTTAATTAAAACTTTTTCTTTCAATAAATCATTTAATATCAAAAAAATTGTATTTAATGGTGTGCTTAATTCATGAACTGCAGCTGCACTTAATGATCCTATTTCTGTAATTTTTTTTTGATTATTTAGTTGGAGTTTTGTTTCAGAAAGAGCTTTTGATATTTTTCTAGAAGAATTAGCAAATAAGTATGTATAAACTGCAATAAAAATTATTGTTATAATTAATGATATTAACAATCCATTATTATATAAATTTGGAATTATAAAATCATTATGCCAATTTAATGGGATAAAATAAAATTTTAGTATTACAAAAAGAAATATTGAATATAGTGATAAAAAAACTGTCCAAGACGATTTCAGATATGTTGCGGAAATAATTACTGGAGCCAAAACTAATATTGAGAATGGATTTAATATTCCCCCATTTAGAAATAATAACACTCCAAGTTGGGATGTATCAAATAATAAAAATAAAAATACTTTTTTATCTGAAATATTATCTTTTTTTTGAAAAAAAAAAGCGCTAATATTAATTAACACTGATAGCAAAATTACTATTAAACATTCAATAAATAATATTTTTATTTCTAGTAATGTGTGAACAAATAAAATCGCTGTAAATTGACCAAATATTGCAATCCATCTAATTTTTATTAAATTTGTAAGTAATACTGTGTTCACTAAATTAAAAATTTAAATGTCTAGATTAGCAACTTTTAAAGAATTTTCTTGAATAAAATGTTTTCTACCATCGGTTAAATCGCCCATTAAAGTTTCAAAAATCTGATTAGCATCATTTAATTCTTCAATCTTAACAGACAGTAGCGATCTATAATTTTTATCAAGAGTTGTTTCCCATAATTGATCTGGATTCATCTCACCAAGTCCTTTATATCTATTAATTTGTGTGCCTTGTTTTCCTATTTCAAAAACTTTTTCTATTAGATCTATTGGTCCATTGATTTTAAATGTTAAATCTCCAGCTTTTAAATTACCTGCTGAACCATTTTTTAAAATACCGAAATTATCCATTAATATTTTTCTCATTTCATTTAATGATTTTGCTTCAGGTGTTACTAAAAACTCAGAATCTATAACATATTGTTTTTTAACACCTCTCTCTAGCCTGATTATAGTAAGTGATGAATTTTTATAATTAACTGTCCACTGATTATTTTCAATAGTATTTAATCTTAATTCTAAATATTTTGCAATTTCTTTACCAATAATTTGATCATTTAATGAACTTTCTTTTAAAGCTGCAATGACTGCAGCTTGCTCAATTACTAATTTATTGTCAACTCTTCTTTTAAGTTGCTCAACTAACATTTGAACTTTTTTTGACAATTTTAACAAATTTATTAATTCTAAATTACTTATTTGATGCTTGAGATTATTATTTTTAGGCACTTCATAAATTAGTTTCTTTATACCTTCTTCAATTAAATAATCTTCCATTTCATTTTGATTCTTTAAATATTGAATAGAGTTACCTTTTTTTGATCTAAATAAAGGAGGTTGTGCTATAAATAATCTACCACTTTCTATCATTGGCCTCATATGCCGATAAAAAAAAGTAAGCAATAATGTCCTTATATGACTTCCGTCTACATCTGCATCAGTCATTATTATTACTTTATGATATCTCATTTTATCTAAATTAAACTTACCTTCTGATTTATCCTGCTCATCGTTGCCAGTTGGATTGCCAACTCCAGCTCCAATTGCAGTAATAAGGACACCTATTTCATTACTTGTAAGAATCTGTTTTGGACTTGCTCTTTCAACATTTAAAATTTTACCTCTAAGTGGAAGAATTGCTTGATTTTTTCTATCTCTGCCTTGCTTAGCAGATCCTCCAGCTGAATCACCTTCTACAATAAATAGTTCTGATAATTCTGGATTTTTTTCCTGACAATCTGCAAGCTTTCCAGGTAAAGATGAATTTTCTAATCCGGTTTTTCTTCTAGTAAGTTCTCTTGCTTTTCTAGCTGCTTCTCTAGCATTAGACGCTTCTACAACTTTGTCGACTACTTTTTTAATTTCGTTAGGATTTTCTTCAATCCACTGTTCTATTTTTTCTAAGCTCACAGATTCAACTACAGGTCTAACCTCAGAAGAAACTAATTTATCTTTAGTTTGACTAGAAAACTTTGGATCAGGTAACTTAACTGAAATTACACAAGTAAGACCCTCTCTTGAATCATCACCTGAAATGTTTGTGCTATTCTTAATTTTTTGATTTATGTAATTTACTATACTACGAGTTAAAGCCCCTCTAAAACCAGCAAGATGTGTTCCCCCATCCCTTTGGGCAATATTATTAGTAAAGCAAAGTGTATTTTCATGATAAGCATCAGTCCATTGCAATGCACATTCAACATTAACATTATTTTTTATTCCTAAAAAATATATTGGGGTATTATTTATACAGTTTTTACCTTTGTTAAGATAGTTTACATACTCAATTATTCCCCCATCATATTTAAAAATAATCTCTTTTTTTTGTGAAGACCTACTATCCTGAAGTACAATATTTACTCCTGTGTTAAGAAAAGCTAATTCCCTCAATCTTTTTTCAATTGTAGAAAAATTAAACTCAATATTTTTAAAAATATTTGTTGATGGTAAAAAAGTTATTTTCGTCCCTGTATATTTTTTTCCATTAATTACTTTTGAGTCCCCAACAGTTTTTAGTGAATCTGTAACAGTGCCATGAGCAAATTCCATTTTATGAATCTTATCATCGCGATTAATTTCTAATAATAATTTCTCAGAAAGAGCATTAACTACAGAAACGCCTACACCATGCAAACCGCCAGAAACTTTATAGCTATTTTGGTCAAATTTTCCACCAGCGTGGAGCTCTGTCATAATTAATTGAGCAGCTGGAATTCCTTCCTCCTTATGATTATCAACGGGCACTCCTCTGCCATTGTCTGAAATTGTAACTGTTCCATCCGAATTCAATATAACTTCAATTTTGTCACAATAACCTGCTAGAGATTCATCAATAGAATTATCAACAACTTCATAAATCATTTGATGTAAGCCAGAGCCATCATCAGTATCTCCAATATACATACCAGGTCTTTTTCTTACTGCCTCTAAGCCCTTTAGTACTTTTATTGATTCTGAAGAATAAGTTTGGTTCATTTATTACTTATATTATAAAAGTTTGTATTTGTTGATAAAAAAGAAAATAAATCTTTATTAGTTCCAGTCATAAAGACCTGCATATCAAATTGGTTTATAATGTTAAGTAATAGTTCTGTATTTATCTCGTCTAAATGTGAACATATTTCATCAAGCAACAAAATTGGCTTCTTGTTACAATTATTTACCAAATAATTACATTGAGAAAAATATAATAGTAGAATTAATGTCTTTTGTTGACCTGTAGATAATTGTGATGCAGGAAAATTTTTATCTACAAAGAAAATATAATCAGACTTATGAGGCCCAACTTTTGTTCCTCCAATAATTTTATCAATTTCACGATGTTTCCTTAATGAAATCATATATTTGCCAATATTCAGTTTTTCGTTATAAAATGGATCATTTATTTCTAAAGTTACTTTAAATTTTGTATTAAAATATTTACTAATATCATCTAAATTTTTCACAAATAAATCAACCTGCATTTTTCTATTTTTGTAAATTTCTATGCCACTATTTGATATATTTTCTTCAATTTTCGTTAACCAAGTTTCATCAAAATTAATATTATTTAAAATAATATTTCTTTCGTAAACATTTTTTTTATAAAAATTTACTAAAGTACTGTATTTCTCGTTACTAGAAAAAATGAAGTGGTCAAAGAAATTTCTTCTTGTTGTTGGCGAGGCTATAAACATCCTCTCATTTTCAGGCAAATAAATTAAATAAGTTATTAAGGATTGAATTTTTTTATTAACCTCAATAGAAAATTCATTATTTAATAATATTTTTTTTTGTAATTTATTGTTTTTTGACTCAGTAATAACTTTAATTTCATATTCTATATTTTCATTAATAAAATAAGCAATATTGGAAAAAGAATTTTCATCTTTTTTTATAAAATTTGTAATTTTATCCTTTCTAATACCTCTTCCTTTTGTAAAAAGAGATAATGCCTCTAATAAATTTGTCTTTCCACATCCATTTTTTCCAAAAAAAACATTACATCTATCTGAAAATTCTAGTTGTAACTCATTAAAGTTTCTGAAGCAGTTAAGTTTAATATTTTTATAATAGCCCAATAATTAAACTCTCATAGGCATTAGAACATATATTAGATCAGGATTAGATTTTTCCTGAGCAATGATAGGAGATGAATTATCCATAAATGAAATTAGTATTTCGTTTTCTTTAAGATTGTCTAGTATATCCATTATATACTTAGCATTAAAACCGATCTCAATTTCCTTACCTTCAAAATTAGCATCAATATCCTCTGTCGCACTGCTATTATCTTTATTAAATGTACTTAGGTTAACCAAATTTTTGAAAAGCTTAAATTTAATTACTGGAGATTTTTCATTCACAATTGTACTTACTCTATCAACTGCAGAAAGAAGATTTAATCTATTAACAAATAAATTTTCATTATTATTTTTTGGAATAACTCTTTTATAATCCGGAAAAGTTCCATCAATAAGTTTCGATATTAAAATCAACTTACCTATATAAAAAATTATTTTATTTGAATTAATTTCTATTTGAATATCATCAGAGTTTTCTGATAAAAGTTTGTATAGCTCATTTATTGTTTTTTTTGGAATAATTACTCCATTTACTTCCTCGGTTTTTATTGAATTAGCAATTGAAAGTTTAGCTAACCTATGACCATCTGTTCCAACAAAAGTTAACATACTTTTATCATCTTCATTATTAATACTAAAATACAGACCATTAAGAAAATATCTTGTTTCTTCATTTGAAATCGCAAATTTAGTTTTATCTATCAAATTAAAAATATTCTCAGCTTTAGTTGTTACTTTATTGCCCTCAATTTTAGATTCTATTAATGGAAAATCTTCCTTTGGCAAACATGATAAAGAAAATTTAGAAACTCCTGATCTTAAAGTTAATATTTTTCCATCATTTGAAATAATTTCTATCTTACTTTGATCATGAAGTTTTTTGATTATATCATATATTAACTGTGCATTGATTGTTGTTGCTCCTCCTTCAATTACTTCACAATTTATATTTTCTTTTATTGAAATATCCATATCAGTGGAAGACATTGTGAGTTCATTATTTTTGGCCTCTATTAGAATATTTGATAGTATAGGTAATACATTTCTTTTATCAACAATACTTTGTAGATGGGTAAGTGATTTAAAAATAGTTTTTTTTTCAATTATAAACTTCATTAAACAAATATAAATAAATTTATATTAAGAGTCTATAAGTCTTTTAAGAAGTTCAATATCTTCATTAAAATTTATATCTTGAAGCTTCAATTCTTCTATTTTTTTAACCGCATGCATTACTGTTGTGTGATCTCTTCCCCCAAATTTTCTACCAATTTCTGGTAAAGATCTTGAAGTAATTGATTTTGCTAAATACATTGCAATTTGTCTAGGTCTTGCCACTGAACGTGATCTTCTTGGAGAGTGCATATCGGTAATTCTGATATTATAATGTTCAGCAACTTTTTTTTGAATTTCTTCAATCGTAATTTTTTTGTTTGATGATTTAAGCAAATCTTGAAGAACTACCTGAGCAGTTTCAATAGTGATTTCTGTGCCTACTAATGTAGCATGTGCAACCAATCTATTGAGAGCCCCCTCCATTTCTCTAACATTTGAAATTATCCTGTGTGATAAAAACTCAAGTACTTTAGGAGGAATTTGAACTCCTCTTTTTTGAGCCTTTTCAATTAGTATGCCAAGTCTTAGTTCATATGTTGTTGGATGTATATCAGCGACTAAACCACAACCTAATCTTGATTTTAACCGATCTTGAACCCCATCTAAATCAGATGGTGATTTATCAGCAGAAATAACAATTTGTTTGTTTTGCTCTATTAATGCATTAAAAGTGTGGAAAAATTCCTCTTGTGTATTATCTTTACCACTTATAAATTGGACGTCATCTATCATTAAAACATCAATAGACCTGAATTGTTCTTTAAAAGCTGAGGTATCTTTATATCTTAGAGCTCTTACAAACTGATACATAAACTTTTCAGCAGACAAATATATAACTTTTCTATCGGGTTGTTGTTGTTTAATTTTCCAACCGATAGCATGCATAAGATGAGTTTTTCCTAAGCCAACTCCACCATATAAAAACAGTGGATTAAATGAAACTTCATCTGCTTCTGCGACTCGTTCTGAAGCTGCAAAAGCTAATTCATTGGGTTTACCAACTACAAAATTTTCGAAGGTAAACCGTGGATCTAAAGGTGCCCCAAACTCATTAGGATATGATGAAATTTGGTTAGTTCTAATATCAAATGATGATTTCCAGTGATTATCATTGCTTTTTACTGTTCTAGCAGTGCCTGGGACTATTCTCCCTCCATTTGGTTTTACAACAAATTTAATAATATCTATTTTTTTAGAATATTTTTTTGATTCAATTTTAATTTTATCTGAATAATTATTTACTATCCAATCTCTTAAAAATTTTGTTGGTAAAGATAATGTAATTGTATCATTATCAACTGATATATAGTTTAAGTGTTTCAGCCAATTATTATATGCACTTTCTCCAACTGTTTTTTTTAAATCCTTTTTTAAAGAGGCCCATTTAGTTTCATTAAATTCTTCAGTTGAATTGTCCATTAGCCCCCTAATAGTTTTTGATTTTTTTTAATAAATTTTACGTAAAAAAATCAAAGCCGTAAAATTAACACTAATTATAATCACCAATTATAATAAAGATAATGAACACTCTTTACGTATTTTT
>CAYQFB010000004.1:0-18420 GCA_964416705.1 uncultured Alphaproteobacteria bacterium | reverse complement strand
TCTAACATAGGTGCAGCATAAATTAAATTATTTGCATTTATTGCTACATCACCTTGATCGGGAACACTAATAGTCATTCCTTCAGATAGCTTCATTCCATTCTCAACCATTTGAACTGATAACCATCCTGCGATTTCACCTTCTACAGATGGATCCCAAAGCTGAAATGCTTTTACACACCCACTTTTCAAGAATGGTCTCATTTGGTTTGGAGTTCCAAGTCCAGTAACTTGAACTTGATCACATTTACCAGCTGATTCAACCACTTGAGCTGCAGCAGCAACACCAACAGTAGTTGGTGAAATAATTCCTCTTAAGTCTGGATATTTAGCAAGTAATGCTTCAGCTTCTGTTGTGCTTTTTTGTGGATCATCATCACCATAAACAACCCCTAGATATTCCATATCACTGAACATTTCTGTACCAATAATATTATCTTCCATATCTTTGATCCAAGTATTTTGATCTGGAGCATCAGTAGTCGCACTTAAGATTGCAAACTGACCTTTGTGATCTATTAATTGTCCCATTAAAGTCATTTGAGCTGTTCCAACTGTTGAAAAATCAACAGGCATAATAGCTAAATCTCTATGATCTTCACTGCCAGGTATGTCACCATTAACAACCATTACGATAATACCTTTTTTTCTTGCTTGATCAAAAACTGTATTAAGAGCGTCATTTGAATTTGGTGAAATTGCTATTACATCTACTCCACGCTGTATTTCAGCTTTAATAAATGGAAGCTGAGAAGTAGCATCAGCAGTTGCAGGGGCAACTGTTGAAAAATTATAACCATATTTTTCAGCACCAACTTCGAATCCTTTTATAATAGAATCAAAATATGGGTTACCTGTATTTTTTGGAATATACACAACTTCAGTTTTTGCAAAAACTCCTGAAGTTAAGAATAAACCTAATAAACTTATACTAATTAGTTTAAGTAGTTTTGACATTATTCCTCCTGTTTAATAATAATCTTATTAAATCTAAAAAAATATTAAAAATCAATATTTTTATATATTATTTATAATTCATCCTGATAAATATAACTAGTAAAATAATTTTAAATATAAAACATGCATTTATATACAAAAAATATAGGAAAAACTTTTAGTGGCGTAAATGTGCTGAGAGAAGTTGATTTTAATTTAGAGCCTGGTGAGGTCCATGCTGTAGTTGGTGAAAATGGAGCTGGAAAATCTACTTTTGTTAAGGTTTTAAGTGGAGTTTATACCCCTACAGACGGTGATATTTTTCTTGATGATAAAAAGGTACAAATAAATACACCAATAGCTGCACAAAAAAATGGTATTTCATTAATCCATCAAGAACCACAATCTTTTTCCCACTTATCAGTTGCTGAAAATATTTTTATGGGACATATGGATGGAAGTAATTTTTCCAGAGTTAAATGGAGAGATATTAATAAATCTTCTGAGAAAATTTTATCATCAATTGGATTAGAAATTGATCCAAAAAATATTATGGAGGGATTATCAATAGCAGATCAACAAATGATAGAGATAGCTGGCGCTTTATCAAAAAATTCAAAAATTTTAATTATGGATGAGCCAACCTCTCCTCTAACTCCAAATGAAGTAGGCAAACTTTTTGATATTGTTAAGCAATTAAAAGATCAGGGAATGGCAATAATTTTTATAAGTCATAGATTAGAGGAAATTAGAGCTATCGCAGATCGTGTTACGATTTTTAGAGATGGAGACTTAATTGCTACTAAAAAAATTAATGATATTTCTAATGAAGAAATTATCAAATACATGATTGGAAGAAGTATTGAAGAAATTGATGTAAAAGAGAATGAATATCTAAAAAATAATGAGACAATTTTAAGTGTACATAATATTTCTCAGTATGGTAATTTTAAGAATATTTCTTTTGATTTAAAAAAAGGAGAAATTTTAGGATTTGCAGGACTTGTAGGTGCAGGAAGAACAGAAGTAGCTAAAGCAATCTTTGGTGCAGAAAATTTTGATGAGGGGGAAATTAATTTGAATGGTAAAGTGATTTCAAACAAATCTCCTAATGAAGCAATTCAAAAAGGATTTGCTTATGTTCCTGAGGATAGAAAACAAATGGGTATTTTTGGGTCAGTTGCAGTTGAGGATAATATTACATCGGCAATACCTAGTGAAATTTCAAATAAATTTGGTTTAATAAAAACTAGATCTGTAACAACGAAATCTGCAGAGTATATTAATAAATTTAATATTGTATTAACTTCTGGAAGACAATTAATTCAAGAGTTGTCAGGAGGAAATCAACAAAAATGTATAATATCCAAATGGCTATTATCTAATCCTAGCATTTTAATTTTGGATGAACCAACAAGAGGCGTTGATGTAGGAGTAAAATCTGAAATGTATGAAATTATCAATAAACTAGCTGCTATGGGTACGGCAATCATTTTAATTTCATCTGAACTTTCAGAAATTTTATCTTTAGCACACAGAATAGTAGTGATGAAAGAGGGTCAGATTACAAAAATTTTAGATAATAATGAGGCTACCCAGGAAACTATAATGAAATTTGCTATAAGCACATGAGTATTTTTGATAAATTTTTAAGAATCAGAGAGCTTGGCATATTTTCTATAATTATTATTGTTGTTGTAACTGCCTCAATTATTGACTCTCGATTTCTAACAATAGACAGTTGGAGGGCTGTTTTTTTAGCTATTCCTCTAATTTTAGTTATGGCCATGGGTCAAATGATGGTTATTATTTGTCGACATGTCGATATTTCAATTGGTTCAATTTTAGCATTTGCTGCAATCACAATAGGTTTTGTTTTTATTCATTATCCTACCACATCTCTTTGGATGGCATTGTTAATTACAGCATCAGTTGGCACAATTATGGGTTTGTTAAATGGAATAATTGTTACGCGTTTTAATGTTCATTCTATTATTGTAACACTTGGCACGCTTAGTCTTTATAGAGGTCTTGTTTTTATAGTTAGTGGGGGTAGACAAATAGATAGAAATGATATTCCAGTTCATATAATTTCTTTTTCTCAAACATCTTTCCTTTTTTCAATTCCTGCAATTTTGATTTTATCTGTAATAATTGTTTTGATCACACATTTAATTATGCGTCACTCAGTTTTGGGAAGAGAAATTTATGCTACAGGAAGTAATCCTGAAGCTGCACATCTTAAGGGAATTAATGTTACTAAAGTTACTCTATTTTGTTTTGGGGTTTGCGGTATGCTCGCAGGTGTGGCTGGTTTATTTTATGCATCACGATTTGGTTATGTTAATCCAGGCGTTACAGGTGTTGGGATTGAATTTATTGTAATTGCTGGCGTCATTATTGGTGGCACAAGTATAACTGGAGGTTCAGGAAGTGTTCTTGGTACTTTTTTAGGTATATTATTATTAGGTATTATAAATGTTGCGTTACCTGTTTTAAATATTCCGGGAGAGTTTCAGAAAGCTATATATGGTTTAATAATTGTACTCGCACTTTCATTAGATCAGCTTATCATATTTAGAATGAAAAAATTAAGTGGAGGCGCTAATGCTTAATAAAATTTCAATCTATTTAAGTGAAAACCCTACACTTCGTTACTGGATAATAAGACCAGAATGGGTGGCAGTTATTTTATTAATACTTTCTATTATTGCCTCTCTTCGGTTATCGCCATTTTTTGCTGACTTGGCATTTATTATGGATTCGGCAACACCATATGTTGAGTATGGGTTAATTGCAATTGTGTTAACCTTAATTATTATTTCTGGAGAAATAGATTTATCAATTGCATCTATGATAGCTTTAACAGCAGTAATTTTTGGAACTGTTTACAATGCTGGTTTTGGAATGCCTATATCTTTTTTAATTGGAGTTTTATCAGGAGCCTTATGCGGATTGTTTAATGGAATTTTAGTAACAAAATTAAAAATTCCTTCTATCATTTTAACAATTGGAACATTAACTTTATATAGAGGTATTGCTCAAGCTTTAGCAAGTGATTTTTCTCTTGGCGGTTATCCATCCTGGTTTATTGGTATAGATTACCGTTATGTTGGGATAATCCCTATCCCAGTAATTATCTTCACTGTTTTTGCTTTAGTAATTGGTTTTTTATTGAGCTCTACAATTTATGGAAAACAACTTTATTTAATTGGCACCAACCCCCAAACTGCTAAATATTCAGGTATTAAAGTTGATAAAATAAAATTATTATTATTTACTTTTTCAGGTGTAATTAGTGGTGTTGCGGGAGTTCTCACAACTTCAAGACTTGCAGTGGCTCGTTTTAATATGGCAACTGGAGCAGAATTAGAGATTGTTTTAATGGTTATGTTAGGCGGTACATATATTTTTGGTGGAAGAGGTAATATTTTTGGAACATTTATTGCTTTTTGGATTGTAGTTATACTACGAAGTGGATTTAATGTTGCGCGAATAAAAATTGAATCACAGTTAACTATTTTAGGGGCTATGTTAATTATAGCTATTATTTTAACAAATTATATTTATTCTAAATCACAAAAATAAATGGATACCTATATTAACAAAATAGATCTACATAATATAACTTCATTAATAACTGAACGAGTTCTGGGAAAATTCTTACGCACTGGAGCTGTATTTGATTTAAGTATTGGCAGGGCAACTTATTAAGAAAGGAAATAATATGAAAAATTATGCATGGGTTTTAGAAGTAAGACCTGGATATGAACAAGAATATAAAAAAAGGCATGATGAAATCTGGCCTGAAATGGTAGAAATGCTTAGTGAAGCTGGTTTAAGAAATTATAATATTTTTCGACATGGTTTAACTTTGTTTGGCTATTTTGAAACTGATAATTTACAAAAATCCATTGATTACATAGTTAAAAGTGATGTTAATAAGAAGTGGGGAGAATACATGTCTGATATATTAAAAGCAGATATAGATCCAAAGACTAATTTTCCATACCTACTTCCTATTCAAATGCATTTGGATTGATTATGAGTAAAGCAAAAATTGGAGTTATTGGAGCTGGTTGGTGGGCAACAGAATTTCACATACCTAATTTAAAAAATCGAGATGATGTAGAATTAGTAAGTGTATGTAAATTAGAGCAAGATCAATTAGATTTTGTAAAAAATAAATTTGGTTTTAATTTTGCTTCTACTGATTTTAAGGAAATGTTAAATTTTAGTCCGCTAGATGGTGTAGTAATTGCTTCTCCTCATTTTGCTCATTTTGAAAATGCAAAAGCATCTCTAGAAAAAGGATGTCATGTATTAATAGAAAAACCAATGACTACAAACAGTCATGATGCAGAAATACTATTTAAACTTGCTAAAGAACAAAACAAAGAAATCTTAGTTCCAAATGGATTTAATTTTACTCACTTTATGTCTAAAGCAGAAAAGTATATAAGTGATGGAGTCATAGGCGAGGTAAAACATATTGATGCGGCTTTTTCTTCCTCTTTAGTCGATCTGTTTCAAGGAATAGCTTTAAGTGAATCAAAAGAACACACATTTCAACCTTTAGCATCTACCTGGTCAGATCCAACTAAAGGGGGAGGATATGGCTGGGGTCAACTCTCTCATATGTTCGGTGGTGTATTTAAAGTAACTAAATTAGAAGCAGAAAAAGCATTTTGTTTTTCCGTGCCATCACCTACTAATGTGGATTATACTGATGCAATATCAGTTAAATTTTCAAATGGGGCTACAGGATCTTTTTCTGGATGTGCTTATGTGCCAAAGGATTTTGGTGGTACTTTTTATATAACAGTGCATGGCACAAAGGGAACGCTCTACCTAGATATGGAGATTAAAAGAGAGAGATTATTGATTAGATTAAATGATGGAAGTGAAATTAATGATGAAATTAAAGAAGGAGATGGAACTATGGCTTATGGTACAAAAGCTCCTCTAGATACTTTTGTTGATATATGTTTAAATAAGGACGTTGAGAATCATGCTAATGCAGATATTGGCCTTAAAACAGTTAAAGTTTTAGATGCAATTTATAGATCAATGAAAAGTGAAAAAGTAGAAAAAATATAAATTAATCAAATATTTTTCCAGGGTTCATTATATTATTTGGGTCAAAACTTTTTTTAATTAATTTCATTAAAAGTATATTATCTGGATGCTGTTTAAGTAAGTACTCCTTTTTTTGTAGTCCAATTCCATGTTCTCCAGTTATAGTTCCTTCAAGTTTAAGAGCTTTATCAATTAATTTATCACTAAAACTTCTAATATATTTATATTCATCTTCTTTTTTTGGATCATATATAATTGTTACATGAAAATTTCCATCACCAACATGTCCTACCATAGGTGCCTTTAGTCCATTATTTTGAATTTCATTTTCTGCAAACTGAATACACTCAACTAAATTTGAAATAGGCACACACACATCTGTCGCATAAACTCTTATATCGTTTCCTTGTGCTTTAACTGAATAATAAACATTATGTCTTGCCTTCCATATTTTATTTCTTTCTTCTGTTGTGGCAGCCCATGTAAAATCACTTCCATTATGGCTTTTTGAAATTTCTTCTACAACTTCAATCGATTCTTTATTTGAATTTTCACTTCCATGAAATTCATAAAATAAAGTTGGTAAAGATTCAAAATTTTCTAAGTTTGAATATTTTATACTTATTTCCATTTGATCTTTATTTAGCAATTCAATTCTAGCAATCGAAGCGCCATATTGAATAATTTCTTTTGCAGTTATTACCGCAGATTCTAAATCTTGAAATTGACATACAGCACTCATAATACTGTCAGGAATAGGAGATAATTTAAGTTGAACTTCTGTAATAACTCCAAGGGTTCCCTCTGACCCTACAAATAGATTAGTTAAGTTATAGCCAGCAGAAGATTTTTTTGCTCTTGTTCCAGTTTTGATAATATCACCATTAGCAAGAACTACTGTTAATCCCATTACTACTGTTCGCATCGTACCATATTTAACAGCCATAGTTCCAGAAGCGGAACAAGCTGCCATTCCACCTAAAGCTGCATTAGCTCCAGGATCAATTGGAAAAAAAACTCCTTTATCTTTTAAATTTTCATTTAATTGCTCTCTTGATACATTGGCTTGAACTCTGCAATCAAAATCTTCAGCATTTACTTGCAAAATTTTATCAAATTTTTCTAATGAAATTGTTATACCTTCAGCATTACCTACAGCATGACCCTCTAAAGATGTGCCCGTTCCATTAGGCACAACAGGAGTTCCATGAGCATTACAAAGTTTTAGTATTTTAGATAATTCTTCATTTGAATGTGGAAATACAACTGCCTGAGGTTTGATAGGATCATAAGCATCTTCACCTTTGGAAAAATTAACAAGCACCGATTCTGAAGTCGTAAAACGATCTTTTAACAAATCTATAAGTTCTTTTTGCAATACTTTATTTTTCATATATTACTATCTAACTATCAAACTCTCCGAAAAAAAGAAATGCAAGAAATAAAAGAATTAAATAATTTATTATATAAGTATGTTGATGAAGGATTTTTTCCAGGCATTCAATGGCAAATAAATATTAATAATGAACAATATTCTGGAAAGTATGGTTTCAATAATATTGAAACAAAAGAAGATATTTTAGACAATTCTCTTTACAGAATTTGGTCAATGACAAAACCTATAGTAGCTGTCGCAGCTTTACAGTTAATTGAAGAAAATAAAATTAGTTTGGATGACTCTATTACAGAATACCTTCCAGAATTTAACAATTTAAAAGTAATGAAAAAAGAAGACGGTAATGTTGAGGATATAGAAAAGATAATAAAATACCCAACAATAAAAGATCTTTTTCTTCACACAGCGGGATTTTCATACAATTTTTTAGCAGATCCTGTAGGTAAAGAATACGATCATCTAAAATTATTCAATTCTGATACAACCACTTTAACTGAAGAAATAAAAATTCTTGCTGAAGCTCCACTTCTGTTTCAACCTAATACAAGTTGGCGTTACTCTGTTTCAATGGATGTATTGGCTAGAATTATTGAGGTTGTACGTGGCGACTCTTTGCAAAATATTTTACAACAAAAAATTTTTAATCCTTTAGACATGAAAGATACAGGATTCACCGTTTCTCAAGAAAATCAAAATCGAGTAATGATATCATATGAATTTGATCCATTAAAAATGAAGTTAACTGAATTAATTTCTGACCCACAGAAAATTGGAAATATTGGATACCCACTAGATGTAAAGTCTTATGCAAGAGGAGGGCATGGACTTTTCTCAAGTTTAAATGATTATGTAATTTTTGCAGAAATGTTGCACACTGGTAAATCAGAAAAAGGAGAGCAAATTCTAAACGAGCAAACATTAAAACTAATTTCCACTAATTTTTTAGAACCTAAATTCTTTCCAATTGAAATTGCTACTATAGGCATTGTAAAAGATGAAAACTATATTAATGGATTAGAATCCTATGGATGGGGTCTTGGTTGTCGAACTTTGCTTGATCCGTCAAAACAAAATAATTTAGGATCTGTTGGAGAGTTTGGATGGGCAGGAGCTGCCTCTACTTATTTTTTGGTTGATAATAGTAAAAACTTATCAGCTACTATAATGACTCAAGTCTTATTTGGTAATCCAGATCTTCAAAGAGAATTTTATAAATATATTTATTCAAATTTTTAAATATTTTGGAATATCTAAAAGTGTATTCTTAGGAATAGGAAAATCAACCCATCTTCTTTCATTTTTTGAGATATAAGAAGCAAATACAACTTCTAATGCCTTTAAACCATCTGTGCCATTTACAAATACATTTTTATTAGATGAAATGTTATCACAAAATCCTTGTAATTCTTTCTGATAAGGATTTGTTCTCTCAGGTTTAACAGTTATCCAACCACCCTTAAACTCTTTCCACCAAGCATCTGGATAGTAATTGTTTTTTAAAAAATCTGGAATTTCGCTTAAAGGTTTTTCTGTGTATACAGCTAAAGGAACTGCGTGAAATGGATTAATAGTTTCAGTATTGAAATGAATTGCTCCTTCTGAACCGTAAAGATCAGTACCGTCACCTATAGCGGGTGAGTATCTATCTGAGGCAATAGTTCCAACTGCTGCGTTTTCCATGTTAAGAAGTATGTGGACATTGTCATCAACTTTAGCTGGAATTTCACTATGTTTAAGTTCAGCTACTAAACTTTTATACTCACCCAATAAATATCTAATCATATCTATTCGGTGTATTGCTAAATCTATTATTGTGGCTCCTCCAGATTGATCTAAAATATATCTATATGGAGTTGCTGCTGGAAAAACTGAATATTTCTCAGAATATATTGTTCTAAAAGAATGAATTTTACCTATAAAATTTATATCTAGTAATTTTTTAACTATCTGAACTTGACTCCAAAATCGTTGATTGAAACCTATTTGAAGTTGCACCTTATTTTCATCACAAGCAACAATCATTTCATTAGCTTCCTCAAGGTTTATTGAAATAGGTTTTTCACAAAAAATATGTTTTTTTTTATTTGCAGACTTAATTGTAAGTTCATGATGCAAGTTATTAGGAGTTGCAATTATTACTGCATCTATTTCGTCATCATTAACAATGTCATCATGTTCAGATACTACATTATCGATTTTCCACTTATCAGCAGCTTCTTTTGCTCTAGATTTATCAACATCAAAAATTGATTTAATTTTTACATTTTTAATATTACTCAATGCCGGACCATGGCAGAGGTTAAAAACCGCACCTGAACCAAAAACACCAAAATTTAGACCCATAAGCATACTTATAAGTAACTATTAATCATAATGCTAATATTTTTGGTTAATAAATAAAAAATTTTTTATAGAGTATAATAATGTTTATTGGAATTGATTTAGGTACATCCTCAGTCAAAATGATTCTTGTTGATAATGAACAAAATATTTTAGCAACATCGAACGCAGCACTTACAGTTCAAAATCCAAAGGATGGATATAGTGAGCAAAATCCAGAAGAGTGGATTAATGCCACTCAACAATGCTTAGAAGAATTAAAATCTAGAAACCCAAAAGAATTTTCAGAAACAATTTTTATCGGAATCTCAGGTCATATGCATGGTGCTACAATAATTGATACCTTTGGAAGTGTTATAAGGCCCTGTATTTTATGGAATGATACCCGATCTCATGAAGAATGTTTAGAATTTGAAAATCAAAGTTTTGATGTCCGTAATATTTCAGGCAATATTACTATGCCTGGTTTTACTGCTCCAAAAATCAACTGGCTAAAAAAAAATGAAAGAGATAATTTTAACAAAATTTCTAAAGTCTTATTGCCAAAAGATTATTTACGTTTTTATTTAACAGGAGATTATTATTCTGAGATGTCAGATGCTTCAGGTACTTTGTGGTTAAATATAAAAGAACGAAAATGGTCAAGCAAGTTATTATCTTGCTCTTCTCTGGAAGAAAAGCATATGCCTAAACTTGTTGAGGGTAATGAGAAAACAGGTACTTTAAAAAAAACTTTAAAAGAAAAGTTTAAATTCAATAATGAAGTAATTGTAGTAGGTGGAGCAGGAGATAACGCAGCAGCAGCAGTAGGAATGGGCATTACTGAAAAAAACCAATCTTTTATTTCTCTTGGTACTTCAGGTGTTTTTTTCACTCCAACACAAAATTTTTTAAGTAATACCGGTGATGCTGTTCATTCTTTTTGTCATTGCTTACCTAACAAGTGGCATTTGATGTCAGTAATGTTAAGTGCAAGTAATTGCCTTGATTGGGTTTGTTCAGTTACAAACACTTCTATTCAACAAAGTTTAAAGAATGTTGAAAGTTTTTATTTAGAAAATGATTCTGTTCAAAATGCTCCATTTTTTTTACCTTATTTATCTGGAGAGAGAACACCTCATAATGACCCGCATATTAGAGGTTCTTTTCATTCAATTAAGACCACAACAAATGCAACTAACTTGCAATATGCAGTTATCGAGGGTGTGAGTTTTGGAATATTAGACGGTGTAAATTCAATTTTAAAAGTAAACAGTGATTTTAAAAAAATATTTATGGTAGGAGGTGGGTCAAGAAGTTCTTTTTGGATAGAGTTTCTTTCTACTTTATTAAACAGAAAACTCAGTGTTTGTGAGCAAAGTGAATTTGGAGCTGCCTTAGGGGTTGCAAGATTAGCTATGTATTCAGATGACAATATAATAGAAAAAAACGAAATAATTAAAGAAATTAAAGTCAGTAATGAATATGAGCCAAAGTCTAGTAATGTAGATTTGCTAATCAGAAGATATACAATCTGGAGAGATTTATATACGTCAAATAAAAAAAATATTTTAACAATATAAATTTAATTTAATTGTTCCCATATAGGTATAATTATTGATCTACTATCTAAATATGTCTTGAACAATTTGTCGTATGTGTTTGAATAGTTTCTATCAAAATTTTCTAATTCTCCAAGGAAGGGGTTAACCCATTCATCAATACATTTAGTCCATTCATTGTATATACCTATTGACATTGCTCCTGTCATTGCAGCTCCAGCAGCTCCAGCCTCTTTTCTATTAGATGTTCTAACATTTGTTTTAAGTATGTTTGAAAATAGTTTTCTTATTGAGTCAGATTTTGAACCACCACCTGCGAGTCTGATTTCTTGTGGTATTTCTCCCATAGCCAAATAACATTCTTTAGCAGCAAAACATAATCCTTCTATAAAACACCTTACAATTTCAGGAAATCTATGTTTGGAGTCCAATCCTAACAAACTTGCTTGTGCATTAGAATTAATAAAAGGACCTCTTTCTCCCGCTTCAGAAATATAAGGGTGATAAATTAACTTTTGTGGTTTTGTTTTTTCAATCCAAGAGTCTATTTTATCCAAAAAATTTTTTTCATTAAATTCTATATTAAAATCTCTAAAAATATCATTTACAAAAGACATTAACCAATTCATGTTAATCATGCCTGACATGTTTGTTTGAAATTGTAATGCTGTATTTTCAATTGGCAGCAACATGACGTAACCTGATTTTAAATCTATGTTTGGTTTAATTGTTGATATTAGATTTGCCTTCATATGACCCGAGGTTGTTCCTAAGATTGAAGTACCTACATCTTTATTCATATCATACCCCCCACTTCCAAGAAATGTGCAGACAGCATCAATATATGATAAAACAACTGGCGTACCTGATTTAAGTCCTAATAATTCTGAAACTTCTGCCGTTAAAGAATGATGTGTTTTACTTCCATTTATAATTTGAGGTAATAAATTTCTTCTTTTGTTTAGTCCTAACCCACTTATTACATTATTATCATAGTCTTGCGTTCGAAAATTACCAAAAGTAAAACAAGACTCTGATGGATCAGTGGCCTTAATTCCAGTCAGCTTATAGTAAATCCAATCTTTACAATGAAAAGCAGTTTTAGATTTATCTAGGATCTCTGGATGATGAATTTCCATAAATAATAATTGACTACTTTGTTGCCCAGAAAACATTCCAGTGCCTGTAGCAATAAACCTCATTTCCTCACTTTCCAAATTAGATAATTTTTTTGCTATATCTGATGATCTAGAGTCCAACCATAACCATGCATCACAAACTGGTTCACCATTTTCATCGATTAACCACGTTCCATCCCCTTGACCAGTTACAGAAATTAAACAAACTCTATTTTCAAAATTATTAAATTGATCTTTTAAATTTTTAATTACTTTACAACAATTTTTCCAAGTTAACTCTAAGGATTGTGTTGCTTTTCCATTAGGTTTAATTTTGTATTCATTAGGAGTGGAAGAAATTCCAAGTTCCTTACCATTAGTTGTAAATGCAACAGCTTTAATTAATGAAGTACCAGCATCAATTCCTATAATTATATCTTTATTCACTTCTTGGTTTTGCAATATCAGTTGAGCCTCCTGGCTCAGGTCCTTTTCCGTAGCTCATTCTTTCCATTTGTTTAATGACTTTATCCATTTCTTGATCTGATAAAATTGGTGTATTGCCGATAGATAGTGCTTTCACATACATTTTTGAAATAGCCTCAACTTCACATCCAAGAGAAAAAGCATCTTTAAATGTTTTACCTAAACATATCATGCCATGTTGACTTAAAAGACATGCCAATCTATCTTTTAAAGCTACTAATACGTTATCAGACAATTCTTGTGTGCCAAAAGTTGCATAATCAGCACATTTAATATCTTTTCCTCCTGCAAGACCAACTATATAATGAAAGGCTGGAATGTTTTTTTTATGGCATGCAACAGCAGTTGCATTTATAGAATGACAATGCAATACAACATTAATATGACCTCTGTTTTTAAGTATATCTCTATGAAATCGCCATTCTGAGGAGGGTCGTCTTCCTAAATATTCTCCATTCCAATCCATTTCAACAATATCTTCAGGACTCATCTCATTATAAGGTAGAGAGGTAGGTGTAATTAAAAAACCATTTTTATACCTAACGGATACATTTCCTGAGGTTCCTTGATTAATTCCAGAAGACTCCATTTTAATACAGGTATCGATTATTTCATTACATAAATCTAATCTTTCTGATTTCATTTTATTCCTTTTTTTTACTATAATTTTTATAGTATAATTAGAGTTTTAATTGAATATTAATCTTTATAATTTGATACTTTAAATAGTATATAAAATTTATTCCTCTCTAAATAAAAATAAATTTGTTTTTAATTTAACTTTATCTTTTAAAATTGATGTATTCTTCCATTTTCCAATACCTATTTTAAAGTCAGTTCTTGAAAATGTTAACTCACTTTGAATTTGTACTAATTCTTCAGCTAATCGTTTTACATTAATTATTAATGGCACCATTTCACTTTTTCCTTTTATAGTAAGTTCTACTTTTAGCTCTAATTCTGTTTCATTTACATATGAAAATTTCTTTGTGTCTATTACTGCTTTGGGAAATTGCTTCGCATCAAAAAAAATACTACTTAAAAGTAAATCTTTATATTTGGTATAGTTCATATCCAGATCATTTATTTCTACATAAAAAATAGCTTTATTATTTTCTTTTTGACTTACATCTAATTCAACAAAACCTTCCATAGTATTAAATGTGCCTTTAACATTTTTAGCAAACAGGACTGATAATTCAAATTCAATTGTTGATAGTGTTTTGTCTAATACCCATCTTTCTGATGCGTATGTTAAATTTGGTAAATTAAAAAATATGAATAATATAAAATAAAATTTACATTTCTTCAATATATCGTCTTGCCAAGTAATCCGCTTTTTCATTGTATTTGTTTCCAGCATGACCTTTTACCCATTCCCAAGTTATATTATGTCTTGCTATCAATTGATCAAGCTCTATCCATAATTCTTTATTTTTAACTGGTTTTTTTGCTGCAGTTTTCCATCCATTTTTTTTCCAGTTTTGTATCCATGATTGAATTCCATCTTTTACATATTTACTATCAGTAATAAGAGTAATATCTTTTTTGCCTTCAAAATATTTGAAAGATTCAATTGCAGCTGTTAATTCCATTCTATTATTTGTTGTATTATCGTCTCCTCCATTTAAGAATATTGCATCTTTATTATTTTCTAAAATTACAACACCCCAGCCACCGATGCCAGGATTGCCAGAACAAGCACCATCAGTATAAATGGTAATCATAGGTCAATTATATTATTTTTCTGATGCCATTCTAATATATTTAAATATTCTTTGGGATCTTTAGGAATAACTAATGCATCATCTGGATGAAATATTTTATCGTGTAAGCGTGTTACAAGTATACGCACAGCCGCTCCTCTTAATAGAATATTTAAAACCTTCTTTTCATCATTATTTAATGAAGAATGCTCATTAAAACCATCCATCAAGGATTGATAATTTTTAAGCTGAAATCCTTGTGTCAAGTGAAAGCACCACGCATTTATAGTTAATGCAATTTCATATGCTATAAAATCCCTGCAAGAAAAATAGAAATCTATTACACCTGAAATTTTGTCTTCTTTAAAAAATATATTGTCTTGAAATAAATCTGCATGAATGATTGCTTTGGGTAAATTTTTTGGCCAGTTCTGTTTTAGAAAAGACAATTCTTTTTCTAAAGTTTCTAAATAAGTATCATAAAGACTGGTATCATTTTCTTTACATTTTACTAAAATATTTTCCCAAGAATTAATACCCATACTGTTTTCTTTCATAAGATTTGATGATTTTGTTATGTTAGTAAATCTTGCAATCATCGATCCAACTTCTCTACAATGATGAGGTAGAACTGATTGTAATTTTTTACCATCAAGAAAAGAAATAATGACAGCTGATTTTCCTTTTAGGATATTAATGCTAGAACCACTATTATTTTCAATCGGAAGAGGGCAATCAAATCCATGCGACGCTAAATTTTTTTGAAGTTTCATAAAAAAAGGGAGATCTGCAGGATTAACTCTTTTTTCAAAAATAGTTAAGATATATTCGTTGTTAGTTGTTTTAATTTTATAATTTGTATTTTCTATACCTTCTATAATGCCATCGTATGATATTAAACTTCCAATAAAGTAGTTTTTTAAAAAATTTTCTATTTCTTTTTTGTCTAATTTAGTAAATACAGCCATTTAGATTGCCTCTTTTAATTTTTGTGGAATTTTAAAATGTGTACTTTCTTTTTCATATTCTGACTCAATAATATTTAAATCAAATTGCGTGCCAATTTTTGCTAGCATTTTACTAACAAGAATTTCTGGCGAAGATGCACTTGCTGTGATTCCAATTTTAGATGAACTATTGAGTATAGTTGGATTAAAATTGTTAATATCTTCTATTAATATTGCATTTTGTGACCCATATTTTTTTGCAACCTCTACTAAGCGTAATGAGTTTGAAGAATTATTTGATCCAATTACAAAAAAATAATCACTGAATTTGGCAATATTTTTTACAGCTTCTTGTCTGTTGGTAGTTGCATAACAAATATCTTTTTTCTTTGGCTCCACAACATTTTCAAAATGTGATTTAATTTCATCAATAATATCTTTTGTATCATCAACAGATAGTGTTGTTTGAGTTACATAAGCAATTAGTTGATTTCGCGGAATAGGTAAATTTTTTATCTCTTCTATATTTTCTACAAGAAATATATCTTTTGCAGTTTGTCCCATTGTTCCTATTACTTCAGGATGATTTTGATGGCCTATCAAGATCACTGGCAAATTCTTTCTTTCAAAGTTTTCAACTTCTCTATGAATTTTACTTACTAAAGGACATGTGGCATCAAAATATAGCAAGTTCAAATTTTTTGCTTCTTTAGGAACAGATTTAGGTACACCATGAGCAGAAAAGATAATAGGTCTATCGCGTCGATCTATTTCATTTAATTCTTCAATAAATATAGCCCCTTCTTCCTTTAGATTATCAACAACATACTTATTATGAACTATTTCATGTCGTACATATACTGGTGCTCCATATTTTTTTATTGTTTGTTGCACCATTAAAATAGCTCTTTCTACACCAGCACAAAACCCTCTAGGGCCAGCTAAATAAACATCCAATTTTTTATTCATTTACTTTTAATTTGAACTTACTTTATAAACATACTGATATAATAACAAATACTATATTCATGAAAAAACTATTGATTTTTCTCCTACTTTTAACGCTTTTTGGCTGCAATAATATTATTAAAAATAAACAAACATCCGATAATTTCAATTGTCCAAGAATATTTTTTTCATCTGAAGATCGGGTACTTATTGATACTGTTGGTAATAGCAGTTCTATTGATGATGTATCGTTAAAAGTTGAGCTTAATAATTTTGCTATTGTTGAAAAATGCCATCAAAAAGATGATATTGCTATAATACCTCTTGATATCTTAATTATAAGTCAACCTATGGATAAATTAGAAGATTCAGATGTATCTATGCCACTCTACGTTATATTATTAGATCAAAAAAATGAAGTTTTAGAAACTCAATATTTTATGGTTTTAGGTTCAATCAAAAAAAACTTTGAAAATAATGCTTTTATTCAAACGGATATAACAGAAAGGATTAGAATTATAACAGAGAATTTAGAAACAACTCAGATAGTTATAGGTTTTATGATTGATAATAAAAAAAGATTATTATTAAACTAATTTTTTAGAGCCGAACCAAGTTCCTGTATTGATTTATTTATTAATTTTTGTTTTTCTTCAGTGTTTAGTTTTTGTTGAAGAATTGAAATTGTAGCAGCTATAGCTGTTGATGTGATGTGCGATTGAATAGAATTATTAGCATCCCTTGTAAGTTGGTCTATTTTAGCTTCAGCTAGAACCTGTCTTTTTAGTATTTGATCTTTTAATTTATTTTCAGCTAATTGTTCTAATTGCTTAACTTTATTTTCTGCTTCTTTATGAATTTCCTGTATTTCAACTTGTACATCATTCTGACGTTGTTTGATTTCACTAAGCGTATTTTGAGTTTCATTTTTTAAATTTTCAGCTTCTTCTATTTTATTTTTAATATCTTTGATCTGTGAATCTAAATTAGTAGTTAGAATTTTACGAATTGGATTAAAAACAGCTGCTATAAAGGCAAAAAAAGCAATAGCTACCCAGAATTGTGGATCTGAAAACATATTAATTTAATGACCTTTCTGAATCTTTTAAAGCATTTTTTATTTCATCATTAGAGACTTCAAATGAGGCAACCTTTGATAAAGTTAATTTTGTAATTTCATTTATTTGCACCTGAATTTGATCGACTGATTCATTTTTACTTTTTTCGATTGCTTTAGATGAATCATTAATCTTTTTATCAAGGTCTTTATCAATTTTATTTATCTCAATCTGAGCTTTATCTTGTAATGAAGTTGATGATGTTTTAATTAATTCTGAAACATCAGAACGTGCTTGTTTTAGTTGTTGTTCAATTGTACTTTGAATTTTTTCAGCTTCACTTTGTAGCTCTTTGGCTGCAGTCAGATCTTCATTAATCTTTCTTTCTCTTTTTTCTAATATATTACCAATTCTAGGCAATGAAATACGCCAAAGAAAAACGAGTAAAAAAGAGAAAGTGACTACTAGCCAAAAAAGCTGAGAAACAAAAAATTCAGGATTTAATTGAGGCATGTTGTTGCTTAATTAACCAAATAAAATAACTAGAGCAATAACAAGTGCGAATAGTGCAATTGCTTCAACAAGTGCGAAACCTAACATTGTCATAGTGAAAACTTCACCACGTGCTGCAGGGTTTCTTCCAACTGCTTCAATAAATGAAGAGAAGATGTTCCCAATTCCTATTCCAGACCCAATAACACCAATAACGGCTAGACCGGCTCCGATAACTTTTGCTGCTTCAATTTCCATAAATCCTCCTAGATTTTAGTGTAAGTGATATGCATCGTTTATATATAAGCAAGTTAAGATGGCAAATACATACGCCTGCAAAAATGCGATTAATATTTCTAAACCAGTTAATGCAA
>CAYQFB010000003.1:0-19048 GCA_964416705.1 uncultured Alphaproteobacteria bacterium | reverse complement strand
TTCTAAATCTGGAAACTTAATATCCCGACTTGTGAATGATACTTATTATTTAAGAATGGCAATAGTAAAATCTGTAACAGCTGTAATCAAAGATATTTTAGTTATTATCTTTTTGCTAGCAAATATGTTTTATCAAAGTTGGTCATTAACACTTTTTGCGTTTTTTGCATTCCCCTTAGCAATTTGGCCAATAAAAAAAATTGGTAAAAGCATTAGAAAAATTACATATGAAATTCAAAATGAAATTGCAAAATTTTCTAATGTTTTGGCTGAGAGCATTAAAGGAATACGTCAGGTTAAAGCTTACAATAGAGAAGAATATGAAAAGAAAAGGGCATTTGCAACTATTAATTTCATAAAAAAATTTTTTATACGATCAGCTTTTGTAAGCAATAGATTAAGTCCTCTCATGGAATTTATAGGGAGTTTGGCCGTTGCTGTTTCTATCTATGCTGGTGGAGTTTTTGTTTTAAATGAAAGTATGACAACAGGGCAATTCATGAGCTTTCTTGTAAGTCTTCTTTTGGCATACCAGCCTGTTAAAGCTTTGGGTAATTTAAATATAAGTGTTCAAGAAGGGCTCGCAGGGGCTGAAAGAATATTTTCATTATTAGACACACCATTAGATAAATCAGAAAAACATGAAGCTAGTAAAAATATTAAGCTAAATGGGAATATAGAATTTAAAGATGTTAACTTTTCTTACACTCAACAAAAAGTTCTTAATAATATAAATTTAACAATAGATTCACGGAAGAAAACTGCTTTTGTAGGAATGTCAGGAAGTGGAAAATCGACTTTAATTAATTTATTATTGAGATTTTATGATAATTATAAGGGAACAATTAAAATTGATCAAAAAGATATTAAATCATTATCGTTATTTGATTTAAGAGAAAACATTTCCCTAATTACTCAAGAAACTCTTTTATTTAATGAGAGTATATTAGATAATATCAGATATGGAAATATGTCAACTAGCAATCAAAAAATTCAAGAAATTGCAGACATTTCAGGTGTAAGTAAATTTGCAGATCAGTTACCTGACAAGCTAAATACAATTGTCGGAGAAAGTGGTATTAAATTATCAGGTGGGCAAAGACAAAGAATAGCAATTGCAAGAGCTCTAATCAAGGATGCGCCTATACTTATTATGGATGAAGCAACGTCTTCATTAGATAACCTTACTGAAAAGGAAATACAATCAGCTCTAGATGAGTTAATGAAAGATAAAACGACTATCATTATTGCTCATAGGCTAAGCACTATAAAAAATGCTGATATAATTTATACATTAGAAAAAGGGATCGTAGAAAGTAATGGTAATCATGAATATTTAATTAAAAATTCTGCAGTTTACAAAAAATTACAATTGCAAGAAGACTCTAATGACAATTAAAAAAAAAATTATTAAAAATATATTTGTTCAACATTTTTTAGCTTTTTTAAGTGTTTTGTATATAAAGCTGGTAAGAACAACATCTGTTATTTTGGAAAAAAATATTGAGTCCCCAGAACTTTATTGGAAAAATAATAAACCTTTCATATTAGCTTTTTGGCATAATCAATTAATGTTGATTAGCTATTGTTGGAAATCAAATTCTAAAATAAATATTTTGGCTTCAGGACATAGTGATGGAAGATTTGGAGCAATTGTTGGAAAATATTTTAATTTAAACAATATTCCAACCTCATCTAATGAAAAATATATTACTATTAAGCCAATTTTTAAATTATTAAAGAACTCAAGCTACATTGGCATAACCCCTGATGGGCCAAGAGGGCCAAATCAAAAAGTATCAGAGGGAATAATTAAAATTTCAAAAACAACACAAGTTCCTATTATACCCATTGGTTTTGCCTCATCTAAATTTAAAAAACTGAAATCTTGGGATTCTTTCTTAATTACTAAACCTTTTTCTAGGTGTGCTTTTGTATGGGGGAATTCAATAACTATACCTAAGCATTGCAGTGAAAATGAAATAGAAGAATTTAAAAATAAATTAGAAAATGAAATAAATATTTGTGTAGATCAAGCAAAAAAAGAAATAAATGCATAACATATATAAATTTATATCTTATTTTTTAATTCCGCTTATTTATTTAAATACATTCATAAGATTAATTACAAAAAAAGAAGATATTAATAGATATAAAGAAAGATTTGGATTTACAAATTTAAAAAAAATTTATGAGAAAGAAGTTATTTGGATACATGCCTCAAGTGTTGGTGAGTTTAAATCATGTGATTTATTAATAAATAATTTCTATAAGAGATATAATTTATTAATTACAACAACAACTAAAACAGCATCGGATTATGCTATAGAAAATTATGGTGAAAAAATTATACATCAATATGCTCCTTATGATGTTGTGCCATGGATTAATAAATTTTTAGAAGTTTGGAAACCTAAGTTAGTAATTTGGATTGAATCAGATATCTGGCCTAACACGATAGTTAGATTACGTGAAAAGAAAGTTTCTACAATTTTCTTAAATGCCAGAATATCCCCTAAATCTTTTAAAAAATGGAAATTTTTTCCATCTTATTATAAATTTATAACCAAGACCTTTTTTGCAATCTATGCACAAAGCAAAAATGATTTAGAGAGAATAAAAAAGCTTACAGATGTAAATGTAAATTATTTGGGTAATTTAAAGCTAACAAAAAGAAAATCTTCATTCTCAACAACTGAAATTTCTGAAAAAATAAATATTATGATAGCAAGCACACACCACAATGAAGAAAGTTTAATTATTCCTTTCCTAGAAAATATAAGTAAAAAGTATCCATTCATTAATTTTTTTATAGCTCCTCGACATCCAAATCGATCAAAAGCAATTTATGATTTGCTAAAAAATAAAAAATTAGATGTTGAATATCATAGTCAGTTAGAAAATTATAATTGTAGATACTTAATAATTGATAGTTTTGGTAAAATGGAAGAATTTTTTAATAAGAGTGATATAGTTTTTTTAGGTGGGTCTCTAACAAAAAAAGGTGGTCATAATCCAATCGAAGCCGCTTTATCAAATTGTGCAATTATTACTGGGCCCTATGTGTTCAATTGGCAGAATTTATATGATGAAATGATCAGTCAAAATTCTTGTTTAATGATTAATGAAGAAAAAGAATTAGAAAAAAAAATAATAAATTTAATTGAAAATAAGAGTCTTATAGAAGAGTACAAAAAAAATGCACTTACTTTTTCAAATACTGTTTTCTTTAAAGAAGATAAATTGATAAAATTATTAAATAATAAATTGAGGTATAATGCTTAAAGCTCCAAAATTCTGGTATTACAAAAGAGATAGTTTTTTATCAAATTCATTATATCCGCTCTCTTTAATGTTCCGACTTGGTACAAAAATTAGGAACCTGGTAAGTAAAGAAAGGAAAGCTAAGTTACCTATAATTTGCGTTGGCAATATTGTAATTGGCGGAGCAGGAAAAACCCCTGTTGCATTAAAAATTGGAAATATGCTTAAAAAAGCTGGATATAACCCACATTTTGTATCTAAAGGTTATGGCGGATTAGAAAAAAATAACATATTAGTAAAAGATTGGCACTCTCCCAAGAGTGTTGGAGATGAGCCTTTATTATTATCTGAAATAGCATCAACTTGGATTGGTTTGGATAGAAATAAATCATTTGAATTAGCTAGAGAACAAGGTGCTAATTGCATTGTAATGGACGATGGCTTTCAAAACCCAACTCTTCAAAAAGATTTCTCAATTGTAGTTGTTAATGGAGAACAAGGGTTTGGTAATAAAAGAGTTATACCTTCAGGCCCATTAAGAGAGAGTATAAACAGAGGTTTATCCAGAACAAACTTAGTTATAACTATAGGAGACATTTCAGACTCTGTTAAAAACAAAATACCAAAAAATGTGCCAATTATTGAGGCAAACTTTAAAATAAAAGAGGATCATTTGATGTTAAAAGGTCAAAGAGTTACAGCTTTTGCAGGAATTGCCTATCCTGAAAAATTTTTTAATTCCTTAAAATTAGTTAAAGCAAATATTGTTGACCAAATTAGTTATTCGGATCATCATATCTATAGTGAAAATGATCTACTTAATTTAGCAGAAACAGCAAATAAAAATAAATCAATTCTTGTTACAACAAAAAAAGATATTGTTAGAATTCCCAAAACTTTTAGATCGCTTGTAAAAACAATTGATGGTTTCATTCAATTTGATGACGAGGAACTTTTATTAGAAATATTAACTAATTTAATTGAAAATAAAATTAATAGTTAATGAAATTTTTAGTTTTCATTAGATACTTTATAGAATTTTTTCTTTTTAAAATTATTTTCATTTTATTAATCTTCTTCTCTAGAAAAATTTCTACAAACATTGTTAGTAATGCATTTATGCTTTTAGGAAGACTATCTAAATATAATAAAATAGCTAAAAATAATTGTAAAATTGTTTTTGGTGACTTGAGTGACAAAGAAATAACAAAAATTATAAATAGTAGTTGGAAAAACTTAGGTAAAAACCTCTATGAGATAAATAATTTAAAAAAACTTATTGATGATAAGAATGCGATTAAAATATTAGGTTTGGAAAAACTTGAAAAAATTAAAAAAGAAAACTCACCAGTGATTTTTTTTAGTATTCATTCGGGTAATTGGGAAATTTGCGTTCCAATATTAGATAAAAATGGTTTCAATATCGGCGCCATATATAGACACATTAATAATGTTTTTTTTGATAAATATATTTTTAAAAAAAGAACAGATGCTCTTAAAACAAAAAATAGTTTTTACACTCCAAAAGGAAAAGTAAGTGCTAAAAAAATACTTGAAGGAGTTATTAATAATAAAAATATATTTTTACTGGTTGATCAAAAAGATTCTGCCGGTTCATTTATAAATTTTTTTGGAAAAAAAGTTAAAACTCAAACAGGTTTTTTAAAAATAGCTAGAAAATATAATTTAAAAATTATTCCAATGAAAAATATACGACTTCCAGATAATACATTGCAAATAACATTTGAAGAACCTCTTGAGCATAGCAATGATAATATAAGTGATGACAAAAAAATGTTAGAAATAAATGCTATTGTCGAGCAATGGATTAGGGCGAACCCAGAAAATTGGTTTTGGCAGCACAAAAGATTTAATTAATTTTTTTTACTTTAATTTCTATTGTCTTATCAATTAATCTAGCACTAAGAGTGTCATTTTTTTTGACTAGCTTTGAGTCATTAATAATTTTTTTTCCTTTTGATATAATAGAATAACCTTTATTTAAGTTTGAATGAATAGAATTAGTTTCGATTAACCTAAGGTAATTATTATATTTTTCCTTACTATTTTTAAATGCTCTTTTTATTGAAGAGTGCAGATTATCTGAGAAAGTTTTAATATTCGATTTATTGAATTTAATTAAATTACTAGAAATTTTTAGATTATTAGATAATGCATAAAAATCCTTAGATGCTATTTCAATATTATTTTTTAATATTCTACTTAATCCAGTATTAATAAAAATTAAACGATTTTTAAATGACTCAATTATTTGCTCTGGAGTTTTAATATAAGAAGTTAATTTATGAATATTAGTTGAATTTTGTTTTAAACAATTTTCTATGCTATAATTTAGTCTATGTTTTAAACCAACAATACTATTAATAAGTGCAGATCTAACAGGTACAACCAGTTCAGCCGCAGCTGTTGGAGTTGAAGCTCTTAAATCGGATACTAAATCTATAATAGTTGTATCTGTTTCATGACCAATTGCAGAAATAATTGGAATATCAGATTTGCTAACAACTTCTGCTAATTTCTCATGATTAAAAGCCATTAGATCTTCTGTGCTACCACCACCTCTTGCTATAATAATTACACTTGGTTTATTTTCTTTAATTTTATTAAATCCATTAATTGCATCAATGATATTTTTTGCTGCTTCTGTGCCCTGGACAGCAACTGGCCATACATCAATATGAGTTTTAAAACGATCTGAAATTCTATTTATAATATCATAAATTACAGAACCGGTGGGAGAAGTTATAACGCCTATTCTTGACGGAAGATATGGAATTTTCTTTTTATTTACATCATCAAAATATCCCTTTTCACTAAGTCTTTTTTTTCTTTCTTCAATAATTTTTAATAAAGCCCCTTCTCCTGCTATTTCAATTTTATCAACATCAATTTGGTAAGTTGTTTTAAATTTTGACCAAGTTGTAATTCTACCAGTTAAGGTTACTTCCATACCTATCTCAGGTTCAAATGTAAGTGATCTTTTTTTTTGCTCCCAAACAACAGCGCTCAAAATAGATGTTTCATCTTTAAGAGTTATATAAATTTGACCTTTTGTAGCAACACGTATTTCTGATACTTCACCTTTAATACGAACATAACTAAAGTGATCTTCTATTACCTCTTTTAACTCTCTATTAAATTGAGTGACCCCATATTCTGGAATATTTAATTTTAGACTCATTTTCTCAATTTAATAAAAAATTTTTCTAGTAAACTCTTACAATCTTTTTCCATTATACCTCCATAAATCTCAGTTTTAAAAGTATGTTTTTTTTTTAATAAAAGTTTATTTTTTTCTATTCCTCCATTCTTTTCATCATAGGCTCCAAAATATAATTTATCAATATGTACCTCACTAATAGCTGAAGCACACATAAGGCAAGGCTCTAATGTTACAAACATTACGGTATTATTTAAATACTTACGGGATAATTTGTTACATGCATTTATTATCAAATTTATTTCACAATGATAAATAGCATTTTTTTCTTTGTTCACTCTGTTGTAAGTTTTTTCAATAATCTCATTTGTATCAATATCGACTAATATCCCTCCTACTGGAATTTCTTGATTATCAAAAGCATTCTTAGCTTGATTAATTGCTTCATTCATAAAATAATCAATGTTCATATAGTAAATATTTAAATAAAATTATATTATCATTATATGAAAAATCCAATCATAGGAATTACATTTGATTTTGAAAATAGTGGTGGATACTCAAAATTTCCTTGGTATGCTATTAGAGAAAATTATTTAACTTGTTTATATAAATTTGGTGCCATACCATTTCCAATATTGCACGAAAATTCTCTAAATAATACCTTACTTAAAATATTGGATGGTTTAGTTATCACAGGAGGTAATTTTGATATCAATCCAAAACTATATTCAGAGAATAATGGAGGTTCAAGAAATCTTAAAGATAAAAGAACTAATTTTGAAGTGGATATTTTTCAAAAATTTCTTGCAACTACAAAACCTATTTTAGGTATTTGTGGAGGAGAGCAATTAATGAATGTTGCTAGCGGAGGCAGTTTAATTCAAGATATTCATCAATCTATCCAAACTACAATTTGCCACGAACAACAAAATCCAAGGAACGAAGTCAGTCATGAAATTTCAATTACAAGAAATTGTAAACTTTATAATATAGTTAAAAGTGAAAAAATAGAAGTTAACAGCGCTCATCATCAGTCAGTTAATAATCTAGGTAAAAATTTTATATCCTCTGCTTCAGCATCAGATGGAATAATTGAAGCTATAGAGCACGTTAAGCATCCATGGTGTCTTGGACTCCAATGGCATCCTGAGTTT
This sequence comes from uncultured Alphaproteobacteria bacterium, assembly GCA_964416705.1. Classification (GTDB taxonomy): domain Bacteria; phylum Pseudomonadota; class Alphaproteobacteria; order HIMB59; genus CACPNW01. The sequence goes on along the minus strand of CAYQFB010000003.1, from coordinate 11,446 downwards.
TTAATCACAAAGGCTGATATTGCAATTATTAAGGATTTTGTTTTTCATGCTAAATAAATTGAGAATAGCAAAATTTATTGCTAATGCTGGTTATTGTTCACGAAGGGAAGCTGAAAAACTAATTGAAGAAAGATTAGTTAAAATAAATGATAATTTATGTTTACACCCTAGTGATACTGTAAGCGAAAATGATAAAATCACTATTGGAAAAAAAATTATAAGATTAAGTGAAACTATCAGGTTATGGAAATTATATAAACCTATTAAATATATTTGTTCAACAAAAGATGAACATAATAGAAAAAAAATATTTGATTTAATACCAAGTGATTTTCCAAGAACAATTAGTATTGGGCGATTAGATTTTATGAGTGAGGGACTACTTTTGTTAACAAATAATGGAGATTACTCTCGCAAATTAGAACTTCCAAACAAAGGTTATGAAAGAATATATAGATTATGCATTAGAGGTAAAATTGAAAAAAAATATTTAGAAAAAATTAATAAAGGTATCAAAATAGATAATATTTTTTATAAAAAAATTAAAATCAAAATAGATAAATCTGACAAAAATTTTACTTGGTTAATTGCAAAACTAAAAGAGGGGAAAAACAGAGAAATAAGAAATATTTGTAAACACTTCTCATTGAAAATTGTAAAATTGATAAGAATTCAATATGGGCCTTATAAGTTAGGTAATTTAAAAGTAGGTGAAATAGAAGAAATTAAATTAAAAAAATATGCCTAGTATTATTGGAGGAAAATACAAACGGACTAAGATTGAAGTTCCGAGTAAATTAGTTAGACCTACAAGCGCACTAAAAAGAGAAGCTATTTTTTCAATATTAGATAGTTATTCCTTAAAAAATTCAATTGATATTTACAAAAATAAATCCATTATTGATATGTTCGCAGGTTCAGGATTAATTGGTTTAGAAGCGATTTCAAGAGGAATGAAAAAATCTTATTTTATTGAAAATAATAAAAGTGTTTTTAAAATCTTAAAAAATAATTGTGATAAAATCTGCAAAAATAACGAATATGAAATTATTTTTGAAAAAGCAATAAATGGTATAGTGAGAGTTTTTGAAATTAAGCCATCTGTAATTTTCATAGACCCGCCTTACAATAAAGAGGATATCAACTTAATTTTATTACAAATTCTTAAAAATAATATTAAATATAAAGATACTATGATCATAATAGAAACTGAACGGAAAGATCAATTTATAATTCCCGAAGGTTTAACTATTTTGAAAGAAAAAATATATGGAAAAACTAAATTATTATTTTTAAATTAAGTTAAAAATTTTTTTGTTAATATTTTACCTTGCTCTACCGCAGGTTGGTCAAAAGGATCAACATTAAAATAAATACATGCAGTAATTGTTTCAATCATACAATTTGCCATTAGCATACCTATTGATTCTTCATCTATGCTATCAATTAATATTTCACGAAATTTAAAATTATTTAATTTAAAAGTATCAATTGTTGCTTCTTGTTCAGCATGCATCAGATCTCCCATCTTTTTATTAGCTAAATAATCAACTGATTCAGCTCTCATAATATGTGAGTCTATACTTAGGCCTTTGTTTTTATAATTACTTTTTATAAAAGTAAAAAACTTATCTTTTGGCCCATCTAAATAAAGTTGAAGTTGACTATGTTGGTCAGTAGTACCAACAGCATGCAAAGCAGTAACTCCTCTATTTTTTTTTCCAATACTTTCAGCCCATAATTGAAGATACCATTTTCCAAAATAATTTAATCCATCTGAATAAGTCATTAAAACATTTGATAAAAAGTTATTAGATTTGCAGAATTTAAAAATTTGTGCAAACTTAAATGAATTAATAAAATTATTTTGATTAATGATTTTTAATACCCCTTGATGTATTTTTTTAACGTCTAATCCTGCTATTATTGCAGGAACCATTCCTACATTTGAAAAAACAGAATAACGACCTCCAACATTATTTTTATGCTCCAAAAGAAGACAGTTATTTTTCTTAGCAATATTAAACAGTGGGGAGTCTTTAGATTCTGTTATAATCATAGTGTTTTCATACAAAACATTTAAAATATTTTTCTCATTTGCAATATTAATTACGCATCCAAGTTGAGAAAGTGTTTCAGGTGTAGTTCCTGACTTTGAAATGACTATAAATCCAGTAGTTTCTATGTCTAATTTAAGAATTTGACTTTGAAAAAACAAAGGATCAATATTATCAAAAAATAAAATATTTTCTGGTTGATTTATAGATGTATTGATAAGAGCTCTAGCTCCAAGATTTGAACCCCCTGTTCCAAAAATTACATATTTTTTTTTATTTTTTATAAATTTTTCAGTCTGAACTATGGTTGAGTTCAATAAATCATTATCTTTAACAATATTAAGCGCAGGAAGGTTATTACAAATACTTTTAATTTTGACATTTATGTTTTCAATATTTTTAGTAAGTTGTATATCCTTATCAAAATTTATATTTGTAAAATTAACTTCCATTTATTTTTTAAAAAAAGAAAAATCTTTTTTTCTTTTTATTTGAATTTTTTACTTTTACTGTGGGAACTTCTTCATTTGATTCAGTTTCTTTGTTCAAAAGTTTGTTTCTTATTCTTTCAGACTCAGTAATAGAATCTAGAATTTCCATTTCATCATCCCATGATTTAGATACAGATCGCTTTTCAGATGCAAATTGCTCGTCAATTTCATCTCTTATACTATCATCAGTTTCATCAGCATTACTTTCACTTAAAATATTTTCCATTGTCGATAATTCTGAATTATTATTATCAGTTTCATCTTCTAATCCAAAAAGTATTTCTTTAGCTAAATCACTCTCAGTTTTATCAAGATTTTTTTCTTCAAGTTGATCTGGTGGCAAAAGATTAAAATCTGGAGGAATTACAAGTGGGGGATTTTCAATGACAATAAATTCATCTATATTTTTTCTATTAACACCTGCACTTTCCCTTACTTTTGAACAGGAAACAACAAATAAAGAAGATGATAAAAGTAGAATTAAAATTTTTTTCATTTTTTATTAAGATTAAGTTTCTTTAACATGTTTAATAATATCATTATTATACCAACAGAGATATAAATATCAGCAAAATTAAAAGCAGGCCAATAATATTGGTTAATATGAAAGTATATAAAATCTATTACATAACCATTTGCAATTCTATCAATAATATTTGCAATAGCTCCACAAATTATAATAAACAAACCCCAATATTCAAAATAATTTTGTGCATTTAAAAAAAGATAAATAATAAAAAAAACCACCAATAAGCCTATTATAATTAAAAATACAGCAGGTATTGTCTCTGCAAATAAACCAAATGAAATTCCAAAATTATGTATGTGCGTAATATCAAGAAAAGAAGTTATTTTTATGAATTTATATAAATCAATATAATTAAATATCAAATATTTTGAAAGTAGATCTAAAGATACTAAAATAAAAAAAATTATGATTTTTTGCAAATTATTAACCTTATAAAATTGCATTTTCGCAACGATCACATATTTCTTCACGTATTAATTTTTGTTTATATTTCCAACATCTTTGACACTTTTGTCCATTAGTTTTTGAAACAACAATTTTTACATTTGAAACTTCATCTAATGAAAAGCCCTGAGTATCATCATTAATTTCAAATAATGAAAATGAGGAAGTAATACTTATCTCATCTAAAGAGTAATTTTTAATTTTTTCCATGATTGAACTTTTAACATAGATATCAAGATGTGCTTCCAAGCTAGAACCAATAGTTTTTTCAGTTCTCTTTTTTTCTAACGCCCCAGTTATTACTTTTCTGATCTGCTTTAAAATTACCCAATTTTCGTTGATATTTGAATTTTTATAATCTGCTGGAGTATGTAAAAAATTCTCTAAGTGAATACTATTTTGATTTCCTCTAGCTTTCCATGCTTCTTCTGTTGTGAAAGATAAAGATGGAGCTAACCATCTAACTAAATAGTTAAAAATTATATCTAAAAGAGTTCTGGAAGACCTTCTAATTTTTGATTTATTTCCATCACAATATATGACATCTTTTCGAATATCAAAATAAAATGCTGAAAGATCATTGGAACAAAAATTCAGTAAAGTTGTAAACATAAGATGAAAATTAAAGTTTTTTACACAATCAGAAATAATTTGATCGATTTCCCATAATCTATGCAAAATATATTTTTCTAAATCAGGAAACTCATTCTCATTTATTTTTTCATCATCATTAAAACCATCCAGGTTACCTATTAAATATCTAAATGTATTTCTAATTCTTCTATAAGAGTCCGTTTGAGCCTGTAAAATAGCATTATCTAATTTCAAATCATCATAATAATCTGATGCAACTACCCACAACCTTAAAATATCAACACCATATTTTTTTAAAATATCATCAGGAGAAATAACGTTACCAAGAGATTTTGACATTTTTCTTCCTTTACCATCAACAACAAAACCGTGAGTTAATACACTTTCATATGGAGCTCTACCTCTTGTTCCTGATGATTCTAATAAAGAAGAGTGAAACCAGCCACGATGTTGATCACTTCCCTCTAAATACATTGATGCAGGCCATTTTAAATCTTCTCTTTTTTCTAAACAAAAAGCATGTGTTGACCCACTATCAAACCAAACTTCAACAACATCTTTAATTTGCTCGTAATCATCTATTGAATATTTGTCTCCAAGAAATCTTTGAGGATCTTCAGTAAACCAAGTATCACTTCCTTCTTTTTCATATATATCTGCAATTCTATCTACAACACCCTGATCCCTTAATGGCTGTCCAGTGTCCTTACTAACAAATAATGGTAAAGGAACTCCCCAAACCCTTTGTCTGGAAATACACCAATCAGGCCTGGTTTCTATCATTGAGCGGAGACGTTTTTGTCCCTGTGATGGATAAAAAATAGTTTCATCAATTGATTTAAGGGCAATGTCTCTTAGTTTATTTTTTTCCATAGAGATAAACCACTGGGGTGTATTTCTATAAATTAATGGAGCTTTTGATCTCCAAGAATGAGGATAGCTGTGACGGAGAGTTCCTTTAAATAATAATTTTGAGAGTTCATGCAATTTATCTGAAATTTTTCCATCAACTTTGTAAATGTGTTCACCTTCAAATCCTTTTGCATGATTATTATATCTGCCATCATCCTGAACAGTCTGAATAATATCAATACCATTTTTTATACCTAAATTATAATCATCATCACCATGACCAGGAGCAATGTGTACTATTCCAGTTCCTTGTTCTAAATTTACAAAATCTCCATGAAATGGTCTTACTATAAAGTCATATCCAATACTTTTAAATGGATGCTCACATTGACATTCAAATAAATGCTTGCCTGCAAATTCTTTGATTTCCCTATAACCCTCTATTCCTATTTCATCACAAACTTGTTTGACTAATTCTTTAGCAAATATAAGTTTGTCCCCAATCTTAGCTAAACATTCATTAGATATATTCTCAACCTCAATGAGAGAGTATTTTAAATCTTCAGCAAATGCCAATGCTCTATTCCCAGGTATGGTCCAAGGTGTAGTTGTCCATATAACTATACTAGCTCCCTCCAGATCTTTATCTAAGGCACTAAGAATTAAAAATTTAACATATATTGTGTTTGAAGTATGATCTTCGTATTCAACTTCTGCATCAGCCAATGCTGTTTTTTCAACAACAGACCAAAGAACAGGTTTGGCACCTTTGTATAAACTTTCATCAATTAGAAATTTTCCAAGTTCACGAATAATTTGAGCTTCTGCTTGATTAGACATTGTAAGATAAGGATTTGCCCAATCTCCCTCAACTCCTAACCTCCTAAATTCTTTCTTTTGAATATCAATCCACTTTTCTGCAAACTCTCTGCATTCTTGTCTGAATTGGACAATAGGAACATCATCTTTATTTTTACCTTTTTTTCTATAACTCTCCTCAATTTTCCATTCAATTGGTAGGCCGTGACAATCCCATCCTGGAACATATATAGAGTCTTTTCCAGCCATTTGTTGTGTTCTGACTATTACATCTTTAAGTATTTTATTTAGTGCAGTACCCATATGAATATGTCCATTTGCATATGGAGGTCCATCATGTAGAACAAACTTTTCCCTACCTTTTGATTTTTCTCTAAGCTTATAGAAGATTTTTTCATCCTCCCATTCTTGAAGAATTTTAGGCTCCTTAAGAGGTAAGTTTGCCCTCATTTCAAAAGTAGATTTTGGGAGAAAAATAGTATCTTTATATTCCATTAAATTTTATGATATGTTTTTGCTTTAATCACGTCTTTTTGAATTTGAGTTGTTAATATTTTAAAATCTTTATATTTTTTTTCAGGTCTAATAAATGTTAGGAATTCAACAGTCAATTCTTTACCATAAATATCTCTATTAAATTTAAATATATGCACCTCTAATAATAAATTTGTTCCATGAACTGTTGGTCTTTCTCCAAAATTTGCAATACCTTTAAATTTTTGTCCATTAAATAAAACATTAACACAATATACTCCCTTTTTAGGAGATATGTGCTTTCCTGGACGAATGTTAGCTGTAGGAAAATTAATTAACCTAGCTTTTTGCTTACCTTTTATAACCTTGCCACTTATCTGCCAATTTCTACCTAAAGCCTCTGATACTTTTTCAAATTTACCTTTTTCGATATTTTCTCTAATTGAAGATGAAGATAATTTAAGATGGGTATTCTTGTTTTTTATATGTGAAATACTAATTAATTTATAACTATACTTAGAAGATAATTTTTTAAGTAATTTAGTATCCCCCGATCTATTTTTACCAAATCTAAAATCATTTCCAACTATAATTTTTTTTACATTCAATTGCTTTACTAAAACTTTATCAATAAATTCTATAGCATCTAAATTTGATAATGCTTTATTAAAACTATATTCAATATAATTTTGAATACCCAAAGAACTTAAAAACAATTTCTTATAATCACTTGTTAGAATATTAAATGCGCTATCATTCTTTTTAAAAAAAATTTTTGGATGAGGATTAAATGTCATTATAGCTGATTTCATTTTAAACTCTTTACTATGTTTAATTATTTTTTTTATAACAAATTGATGACCTTTATGAATACCATCAAAATTACCTATACATAAACATAGGTTTTTTATCTTAAACTCTTTTTTTAAATTTAATTTATGTAATTTCACTTCTAGCTTATAGATTTTTAAATATACCTATAAACTAGAATTAAAATTTGAACTACAGGTACTTGTTTAAAATATTTTCTAAAAATTCTTGATTTCCTGAGCGAGGTTTTGGTTCAATATTGTCATCAATAACTTTTTTTTGAATTGTATCCAAAGAAGCTTCTTTTGAATGAATAAAATTACCAAGATTTTTTTCCCAATTTTTATATCTTTTTGAGACATATTCAGGCAAAATATTATCGTTCATCAGTTTTTCTACAGCCAAGAGTGTTTTTGCGCATGTATCCATCCCTCCTATATGAGCATAAAATAAATCCTCAGGATCAATGGACTGCCTTCGTAGTTTTGCATCAAAGTTTAATCCACCTTGTTTTAAACCTCCATTAGAAAAAATATAGTAAAAAGGTATTATCAATTCTGATACACTATTAGGAAATTGATCTGTATCCCAACCAAGAAGTGTATCTCCTCTATTTATATCAAGACTACCTAAAGATTCATTAGCTATCGCGTAAGCAATTTCATGCTCAAAACTATGACCTGATAAAGTTGCATGATTTGCTTCAATATTTAGTTTTATTTCATTTTCTAGTCCTGCTTTTCTTAAAAAAGCTAAACAAGAAGCAGAATCAAAATCATATTGATGCTTTGTTGGCTCATGAGGTTTTGGTTCTAAAAGTATTTGACCTGCAAAACCTATTTTATGTTTATATTCAACTACAAGTTCTAGGAATCTTTTTAAATTATCCATTTCTAACTTCATATTAGTGTTAAGAATAGTTTCATAACCCTCTCTTCCACCCCATAAAACATAATTACTTCCACCTAATCTTTGTGTTGCATCCATACAGTCTTTAACTTGTGCTGCTTTGTATGCAAAAACTTCTGGATCTGGATTAGTTGAAGCACCACTCATATACCTTTTATGTGAAAAAGCATTTGCTGTACCCCACAACAATTTTGTACCTGTTTCTTGCATTTTTGATTCCATTAAATCAATTATATGAAAAAAATTCTTTTGTGTTTCTTTATAGGTAATGCCCTCAGGGGAAATATCTCTGTCATGAAAACAAAAGAAGGGAGTTTTTATTTTAGTAAAAAAATCAAAAGCTTCATCAAGTTTCAATTCTGCCATCTTAAGAGGGTCGCCACTATTCATCCAAGGTCTATCAAATGTTTGCCCTCCAAAAGGATCCAAGCCCGGCCAAGTAAAGGTATGCCAATAACAGGTAGCAAAACGTAAGTGCTCTTTCATTGCTTTTCCCATGACAATTTTGTTTTCATCATAAAATCTAAAGCTTAAAGGGTTGCTGCTATTTTCTCCTTCAAATTTTACTTCATTAATATTTTTAAAGTAATCACTCATTTCTTCCCTCCTAAATAAATACTATTTTGCTTGTATAATTAAATCGATTTGCAAATTTATATATAAACTAAGTTTGACAGTCTATTTAATCTATTCATAATAAAGTTCTTTTTAATAACAATAAGCTAGAATGTAGTCTATAAATTGAATGAAAAACTATAATTAAAAGAGGTTTAAATGAAGTATTTGCATACTATGGTTAGGGTTAAAAATATTGATGAATCAATTGATTTTTATTGTAATAAATTAGGTCTTAAAGAAATAAGACGACGTGATAGTAAAAAAGGTAGATTTACTCTCATTTTTCTTGGTGCTAAAAATAGTGATGAAGAAACTGGCTTACTTGAATTAACATATAATTGGGACCCTGAAGAATATACTGGTGGAAGAAATTTTGGACACTTAGCTTACAGTGTAAAAAATATTTATGAAGTGTGTGATAAATTATTAAAGAGCGGAATAACTATCAATAGACCTCCAAGAGATGGTCATATGGCTTTTGTAAGATCTCCTGATGGTATTTCAATTGAAATACTACAGGAAGGTGAATCTTTGCCTGAACAAGAACCTTGGCTTTCAATGGAAAATTCTGGAACTTGGTAAAATTATTTCGTAATTAAATCTATATCCGTTTCTTTAAATTGTTTAGTTTGATTACAAGAAGTTCTAAGCTGAAGTGTTTTAGTTTGTTCAGCTGATTTAATAGTAATATCAAGCATATCTAATACATGTAAAACGAGCTCACCATTGCAACGATGCTCCAAATTATTTTCAATACAATACAGCATATCTGATAATCCAACCCCCCTATAATTAGCATTTGTTGGAGCCTCATTTGATCTTCCACTTTTATTAAATATGTTTGTTTTTCCCAATTTCATTTCTTCGGTACTATACTCTGTCCATTTACCTCCTTCAGTAAGAGATACTTTTATCGGACCTCCAAACATATTAGGATCGGGTCCAATAATTGAGCCTTTAGTACCATAAAGATCAATAAAATTAGATTGATGATTAATTACATCAAAAGATAAAAAACCTTGAACAACTGCGCCGCTGTTAAACTCTATAACAATATAATAAGATGTGGGAATTTCTACTTTAAAGTCTAAACCTTTTTTAGACCCTTCTCCAATTTTTCTAAATTCACTAGCCGTAGATGAAATTGCTTGAATTGATTTTGCTGGCCCAAGCAAATTTACCAACATTGTATAGTAATAAGGACCCATATCTAATATAGGTCCTCCTCCTTTAACAAACCACGGTTCAGGATTAGGATGCCAAGACTGTACTCCAGGAAAAGCAAAAGTAAAATTACCTAATTTAATATCTCCAACCTCCCCACTATCTATGATTTGTTTTGTTAGTTGTCCACCACCTCCTAAAAAAGTATCGGGAGCATTTCCCAAATATAATTCTTTTGAATTCGCTAATTCAATTAATTCTTTTCCTTGGTCAAATTGAATTGCAAGTGGTTTTTCACAATAAGAATGTTTTCCTGCAAGTAGAGTATTTTTTATAGTTTTATAATGTGCAGTTGGATTGGTAAGATTCAGTATAACATCAATACTTTTGTCAGCTAAAAGATCATCTACATTTTTTGCAATTATATTATATTCATTTGCGCATTTTTTTGCTGCTTCTAGATCAAGATCTGCACAAGTAGTAATATTTATATTATTAAAATATTCACGACTTCTAAAATAAGTTTCTGATATGTGTCCACATCCTATCAATCCAACATTTTTCATATAAATTCACAAAAACAAATAAATTTATAAAGATAAATTATAAAAAAAATACTAATTATTTTGCTTTATATCCAATACCAATATTGTTTAATTTCTTACTTGAATCCATAATTTTTGGATATTCATAATTTAACCCTAATAGCTGGCTAACTCTATCAGAGCTCTTATCTTTAAAATCTTTATCTAAATATGAAACTAAATCCTCAACTGGTTTTATATATTTGGGAAGAAACTCTATTAATAAAGCTGCTCGCTGATGATCTGATTTATTAGCAGAAGCTCCATGCCAACAATTACCATTAAAAAATACTAAATCTCCTGGCTCTGCAACCATTTGTTGTTTATCGGAAAAATCATCATTTCGATTTGGATAATGAAGGTCCTTTTGTGATCCAGGTATAAAAGCTGTTGCTCCTGATTCTTTTGAACATAAATCAAGAGGAATGGTTACTTGACAGTTTTGAGCAAAAGAACTGTTTAATCCAAATGGAAATGTTTCACTTTTATAATAATCCCAATAAGGATAATCAATATGCAATTCTTGACCAGGCGATCCTGGAAGTAAACGGCTAGCACAATAAGAACCACAAAAAAATTCTGTACCTAATAATTTTGACATAATATTAAAAATAATATCATTAGTAATTAAATCACTAAATACATCGCCCTTGCCAAATAGATTCCAAACTCTTTGTTGTAAATGAATTTTTCCCGCTGCCTCAGCCTCAGCATTAAAATGTGATTCTTTTTGCTCTTGATTGTCTGCAAATTTATTAACAATTTCTCTAGCTTCATTAATTTTATTAAGTGGAAAAACCTCTTTAAATAAAACAACACCGCTACCAACCAGTAACTCATCCAAAACTTTTTTATAATCAGTAAATGACTTAGTTAATTCCAACATTTAAATAATATTTTGATATAGATAAAATATTTAGTCAATAAAATTCTAAATTACGCACCTAGTTCGTCTCTTAAATCTCCAATTTCTGCTCCACCCGCCATAAGTTTTTTAATATCATCACCTCCGAGTTCTTCTGCCAAACCTTTTCCAATAACTTCTCCTAGACTTAAAAATGTATAACGATCAGCAATTAATCTGGCATGAATTTCATTATG
>CAYQFB010000002.1:0-20958 GCA_964416705.1 uncultured Alphaproteobacteria bacterium | reverse complement strand
ATAATTACGAAAAAAGAACTTCGCCCCTGTGCCACATAAAAGTTGTATTGATGAAATTAGGCAGGTTCGAGGTTTAATTAAGGTAATATTAAGAGAGTTATTTTTAGGTTAACACAGTATTGCCTTATTGAATCCACGATTAAGTCCCATTATATTTCTAAAGAAATGCAAAGGATGTATTGAGGAAGTTATGAATAAAGGTATTGAGCTGTGCGGTATAAAACTGGGTGATACTCTTGATGAAAATAAATTCAAGATAGTAAAGAAAGAATCAATTCCCGGTGGCGACTATATGAGCGAAATTGCCAAACCTTCCTGGATGGGAAGGATGCGGTCTACCTCAACATACTTTAAGAATGTAAATTTAGTCCATTCGATTGGCAGCAAGGAAATCTCCATGATAATTGCTGACAATGGCGGGGGCTACAGCCGTAAGGACTGCCTTGATATAATCAATGAATTAAATGACTACTACCTTGAAAAGTACGGCGACCACTATGACATGTACGTGCAGGAAGATGACAAGGCTTTGTGGTATATCTATTACTTCTATCCCCCAAACCACAATGTCATTTCCTTTAAAGACCCCGAATCATCAGAGCTAAAAGAGCCTGTAACTTCTTTATGGCTGATGGCAAATCAAGAACAGTTTGATGAATATAGAACGTTAGAGGCTGTGCTTTGTCATTATCACGAGGGAGATGATGATAAGTCCCCTGAAGAATTGGATGACACGCAAGAGAAGACTTTTTTAAAGGTAGCTGGACTAAGATAAAAATTTTACCACTTATCTTTTTTCCAAAGATAAGAAAGATAGATGTAGGCTAAATAGAATAAAAATATTCCTACAACATATAAAACATTAGAAATCATTCCTTGAATTCTTGAGCCAATTACAAAACAAGTAATTCCTCCTCCTCCTGCCAATAAACCCCATACAATCATCATCCAGTTTGGGAATTTATTATCAGTCATCCTTATTCAATTTTTTTATTAAAGAATCCCATGCTGATAGAGGTTCTTTGCAATAACCGGAACTCTCTACATCTTCCCAATATTTATTTTTAGAAATTCTTAAATAAGCTTTCCACTTATTATTCGGACGATGTTTTTCTATAAAACCCCAATAACCAGTCAGAGGAAACTTTCTAGTACTCTTATATTGCTGCATAGGTTTATATCCACCTTCATAATAAATTAATTTTGTTCTATCTATTTTATTAAAGTCAAAGGATTTTTTATTTGCAAGCCATTCCAAATCTTTTTTTAGATTTGTATTTTTTGATTTTTTCTTTGGTTTTGTTTTTTTCTTTTTTGATTTTTCTTTTTGAGTCTCTTCCACAAAAGATTCAGAACTCAGACTCCCTAAGTTACCAGTTTCAAAAAAATCAACAATTATATAACCAACTCGTGCACCAATAGATTTTTTATTTTGTAAAACAAATTCAAGAGTAGGAACAAAGGCAAGGGCACTAGCAGGACAATAATGTCCTCCGACCCACTGTCCTGCACCACTTACTTTAAGGTCGTGATAAATCTTTCTCAGTTCATTTCTGTTTGAGTTATATTTTTCAATTATTTTTGAGAGTTGTTTATCATTTTCACATAAGTCCAAAAGTTGTTCCTCAGCTTTTTTTGGTTTATCTAACATTGCATACATTAAATCACTTTCAGAGAGACCTTGGCTTTTAGCCTCAAGGTAATGAAGAGTACCATCTAACTCCTTGCTTATTCTTCTTAAGTTAGAACGTTTTTTAAAAGATGAAAATAAACCCATAATATTAAAAAATTATAACACAAACATCCCAAAGGTTAAGAGGGTTATTTTTAGGTTAACACTCCTTCCAAACTGAGATTTATATATCTAAACCTTTTCCTGCTTTAAGCATATATTGGTCAGCAAGTTTTCTATCATCAAAATAATTAGCCAATTCCATATATACTTGGGCTTCCATACTTTTCACTGTCATAAGCATAGCTCTTCTTGGTCTTTCGGGTTCAGAAATTTCTGGAAATTTCATTAGTTTTATCACATCATCCGTAACCAAATTTTTTCTCTTAGCACCATCTTCTTCATTGCTGTATTTATTACTATATTTCATAATCATTTTAGTTTCAGCTGATTCTCGAGAATGTTTTATCTTTAACAAACTTTGTTGTATCAAAAAAATTTTATTCAATCCTTCAGGTTTAGCTACATTAATTTTATGCCTTATAAAAAAACTACAGACGCACTCAACTTGAAAAGCCAAAAGTGCACACTCCAATTCTGGAGAATCATTTAATGTTTCAAATTTCCAATTTTTATTTTTCAATTCAGGAGAATATGTTTTTAGACTAGAAACCGCACCTATAACAAAAGCTTCACTTAAACGTTTTAAAATATCCACAATATCAAAAACTATATTACGAATTTCCTCTTCCTTTATTTCTTTTTTTTTAAATAACCATCCAAACATTCTTTTACGCAATCATTTACTATGTGAATTTTTATAATCTTTAACTATTTTCAAATCAATCCTGAACTAACCAATAATCTGTATCCTAAAATTGGAATTAATATGAAACCAGAGGCAGCTATGTATTGAATTGAATATTGTATATTAATGCCCGCCTCTACCCATATCAAAACAGCTTTAATAACAAGAGATATGCCAAACAAAATCAATGCAGACATCCAATCAATTTTATATCCAAAGTAAATTAAAAAACCTATTCCATACATTGTTGCAAAGCCCATAAAGATACTAAGAAAATTAGAAAAGCCTAAACTAGACCCTCGAAATTCACTCACCCACTTTTGTTGATAAAAAACTATGAAAGAATAGAGAGAGAAGGTTATTATTAGTTCTGTGCTAAGTTGTTCCATAGTTCTTCTAACACTATACCACCTTACATAAACTTAATTAATCTCTATATTAGACCTATGAGAATATCCCTGAATGATGCCTTTCATATGATGGGTAATAAAATTTATGGCCCAAAATGGGTAAAGAGTTGCATCAATCTTTCCCCCGGTAAACTAAGGACTATTGAACCTGAAGAGTGTTTACACTTCCCTGATTTAGAACATCCAGAAGACGATATTGAACGAGAAAGAACGGGCATTCAGATTGCAAGTTTTGACCAGATGATATGCTATGAGACTGTTAGGGACGGGTTATATAAAGGTTTGTGGAATAAGGAGATAAAAGCTTTTGGTATAGATAAGAAAGGATTTGGAACAAATATACCAAATAATATTTGGAAAGATATTACAGGTGACTACGGTATTTCTTTTATAGACAGTGAAATAGTATTTCAGAATGAACCAGAATTCAGGGAGGTTACGATTGAAGATGAAAAGATACCAGAAATAGCGAAATTAATTAGGCAAGACCTTGAACACGAAGACAGGGTGCAAAGGGGAAAAGACAGTTACATAAAAAGTAATCGAGAGACCATGAGATGGTACTACATTGATAAAATAATTATAGAAACCTTTTCCTCGCAAAACATTCCATCAACTATCGCTGATGGTATCAGGCAGATAATTAAACATCTCAAAAAAGAAGGTTGGAAATTGAAAAACATTCCCGAAGAATCAACCATACGGAAAAGAATAAAGAAAATTAAATTTTCATAAGCCGATAGGATTGTTAGGATTTTAGTAGGACTGAAGTTCAGGGCATGTGGTGTTTGTGCTATTGTTGTTAGTATGAATGAAATTACCAAAGAATTTTTTTACTCCTACATTGATAAAGGATTGTCCCCCATCCCTATTATAAAGAATGAAAAACGTCCGGCCATTACTAATTGGACACGGTTTGCAGAAGAACTGCCCTCAAGGACAGATATTAATCATTGGTTGAGAAGTTTTCCCTACTGCGGATTAGGCTTGGTACTAGGCACAAGAATACCCGGGTCGGATTTCTATCTTGTGGCTATAGACATTGACCAAGAACAATTGGTTCAACCGGTTAAGGTTATATTTTTTAGTGACAATGTTGTCTACGTTAGCAAAAAGGGTTTGAAGGGAGAAACGATTTTTGCCGTGGCAGAAGATAGGATTAAGGGGAGCAAATGGTTTAATGAACAAGGAATGGGAATAGAGATACTCTCCTATGGCCAACAAACGGTTATGCCTCCCTCATTACATCCTGAAGGTGTTCGTTATCAGTGGATAAAGAATGACACTTTATTAAACACTCCTTTGGGTAGACTGCCTGTTTTAGATGAGAACAAACTAGCCCAGTTGAAGACACTCGCTCAGGCAACAAGTGATGATGTTTTCTTAACCAACAGACCTTACTACCGTGGACACGGGAAATACTCGAATGTGGAGATGGTGTATCCGGGCAATGTGAATGTGCAACAACGCTCCATGGCAGCTAGTGCGGCACGGTGGAACTACGTGAACGATAAAGTGGATGAAGAATCAAAAACGGAAGCTGTTGAGGGGATACTCAATCATTCTTTGGATGCTCTCAATCAATCCAAGGGAAATGAACACTGGGATGTCAATCGGCAACGCAAGGAGATTGAATCCCAATACGACAGGGCTATGCAAAAGGGGAATGAAGAATGGAATTGGAAGGATGAAAAGGTTGGTGAAATTAATACTTCTTCTGCAAAACCCCTGTTGCGGGTCGTGTCAGCACGGGAACTCTTGGCAAAACCTGCTCCTGCCCGGAAATGGATTGTTGACCAGTGGATACCTGATGAAACTGTAACGCTACTCTATGGTCATGGTGGAATAGGCAAAACCATCCTCTGCCAGCAATTGATGGTTGCGGCTGCGATGGGAAAAAAGTGGCTCGGTTTGCCTACTACGAAATGCAATACGATGGGCTTGTTCTGTGAGGATGATATTAATGAACTGCACCTAAGACTGGAACGCGTTAAACGACACTATAATCCTGACACAAAAGATTTAGAACACATCCATTTAATCAGTCGACCTGCTGAAGATAACACCATTATAAATTTCACTACAAACGAAGGCTATAGACTCTCCCTTCTTTGGCATGAGTTGGTAAAGGTAGCCAAAAAAAGAGAAATTGATTTGCTCATCATCGATACCTTGGCTGATACCTTTGGCGGTAATGAGAATGTCAGAACTGAAGTTAGAAAGTTTGTGGCTAATTGTCTTGGAGGCATTGCAAAGGAAGTGGGTTGTGCTGTCTTGGTGACAGGTCATCCAAGTAGAGCGGGTCTACAAACGGGGAGCGGTGACAGTGGCAGTACGGCTTGGCATAATTCGGTTCGCTCAAGGTTGTACTTGGATAATTCACATAACAATGATGAACGAGTACTCAAACGAATGAAATCCAACTATGCTTCCATGGAAGATAGTGAGATTCAACTGCGATGGAACGAAGGGGTCTTTGAGGAGATAGCACCACTAACCGATTTGGAATTAATGCAACAACAAAAACGTGCTCAAGAGGCTTTCATGCAACGCCTTGATGTTCTAACCAACCAACAACAGTATTTATCATCAAGCCCCAATGCTACTAATTACGCCCCCAAGGTGATGGCCCAGATGCAGGATGAACATGAAAATATAACCAAAGAGAGTTTGGTAACAGCTATGAATAACCTACTTCAGATGAGAAAAATCAGAATAGATAAAATAGGCCCACCTACAAGGGCAAGGCAGAGACTTGTGAAGATATAAGGTGTTGGGGGGGTGTTCTGTGTGGTGTTCAGGTATATATATAAATACACAGAACACCTAAAGGTGTGTCTGTGGTATCTATTTTATCCTAGCCCGCAGGTACACACACAAGGTGGTTTCCATCCCTGCCCAAACCCGAGCATACTAAGTTGCACACAAAAGTGGTTTCCATTGCCATGCAGTGGAGAGGTTAACTGATTCAATTAAAAATATAATTTCACCTGTATATGAATCATTTAAGCCACGTTTTATAGTTACCAAAATGGTATCTAAGTAGACACTACAAAGTGGTTTACACTTGAAATAAGTAAATCTGTGGAGAGCACATGTATATATACTGGATACCCCCCGGGTGGCCCTTGCATGGGGTATCGGTAAATATGTTTTATTTCATTCATGAATAATAATAATTTAATCTTCGCCACAATATCGCTGCAATTAATTATCAATATATGATAAATCTAATAAAAATTAATTTGTCGTGAATTATTTTATAGGACACTTTAAGGAATAATGGTGGGTGCGACAGGGATTGAACCTGTGACCCCTGCCGTGTCGAGACAGTGCTCTACCGCTGAGCTACGCACCCAATAATTAATTAATTATTCTAAATTAAAAATAAATCTATAAAAAAAGTGAATGAGATTAAGAATTGAAAAAATATCTGAAAAAGACTTAAGGCCTGCTCATAAAATTTATAATTACTATATAACTAATTCTTATGCTAATTTTGAAGAAAAAAAGATTACCTTTAAAAATTTTTATAAAAACTATAAAAATATAATTGATAAAAAATTACCTTATCTAGTTGCTCTTTATGATGAAAAAGTAGTTGGTATCGCATATTTAAATCAATTTAGAGAAAAAAGCGGTTATCGATTTGCTTTTGAAAATACAATATATGTACATAATAATTATATCAAGCAGGGTATTGGCTCTAAATTACTTAAAGCACTAATTAATCTTTCAAAAAAAAATAATAATATTAAGTTAATAGTTGCCGTTATAGGTAATATAGATAGTCAAAGTTCTTTAAAAATTCATCAAAAATTAGGATTTAAAAAAGCAGGAATCTTAAAAAAGGTTGGATTTAAAAAAAATAAGTGGATAGATTCAATTTTTTTACAAAAAAATATATGAAAAAAATAAATAAAAATAATTTTAAAAAAACACTCTCAACTTTTGCGACGGGAATAACAGTAGTTGCAACTAAGAGTAATTCAATTTTATATGGAAAAACTATTAATTCTTTTTCCTCTTTGTCTTTATCTCCTCCACTAGTTTTATTCTCATTGGATAAAAAATCATCTAAATTAAAAATTTTTAAAGACTCAAAAACAGTTTCAATAAATATACTCAGTAATAAACAAGAAATAGTTTCTAATAACTTTGCTAAAAAAAATCCTGATTGGAAAGAAATTGAATATGATGTTTTAAAAAGTGGAAATCCTATAATAAAAAATTGTGTTTCAAATCTAGATTGCACAATAGAAGATAAACTAAAAAAGGGAGATCATATAATATTTATCTGTAAAGTAGTAAAGGTGTTAAATAATAATAAATTAAAACCTCTAATTTATTATAATTCTAAATTTTTTTAATGAATGGCTCTCAATTTTAAACTTACAAAATTATTATTTATAATTATTACTGGTTTTTTAATCTTTTTATTAAATGCATATAAATTAAATTTAAATAACAAAAATACTGAATCTACAAAAGAAATAAACCTGGATCAATTTACTGCATCTCTAAAAGAAAAAACTAAATTATCAAACAATAAAATTAAAAATTTATCTGATGAATTTTCTGAAAGTAAGAGTAATATAAAATATACAGAAACAATCGTAATAGTAAAAAAAGGACAAACTTTTTCAAAAATTTTAGATAATTTTAATTTTGAAAATAAAAAAAAATTTGAAATTATTAATTCTATAAATAAAATATTTGATCTTAGAGATTTAAATATAAATCAAAAAATTATTTTTTTAGTAAATGATAAAAAAATAATTAAAAAAATTATCATTGAGCTAAATTATAAAACTAATTTAATAGTTGACCTAGGTT
Organism: uncultured Alphaproteobacteria bacterium; assembly: GCA_964416705.1. Classification (GTDB taxonomy): domain Bacteria; phylum Pseudomonadota; class Alphaproteobacteria; order HIMB59; genus CACPNW01. The sequence goes on along the minus strand of CAYQFB010000002.1, from coordinate 13,232 downwards.
CTAAGATTAATGTTATAAAAAAAGAATTAGTGACCTTCTCAGATATTGAATCAAAAGAATATTTGATAACAAATTCTCTATATGCAGATGGAATAAATAACAATATACCAAATCAGATTCTAATAAAATTAATACAGTTATTTAGTTTTGATTTAGATTTTCAAAGAGATATTAGAAAGGATACACAGGTTTCAGTTTCTTATGAAAAAATTTTAACTGAAAATAAATCTAAATATTTTTTTGGAGATATTCAATATGCTCGAGTTACAATTAAAAATAACACATTAGAATATTTTAAATTTCTTACTGATGATGGATTTGTTGATTATTTTAATCGTGAAGGGAAAAATGTTAAAAAATCAATTCTTAAAACACCATTAGATGGAGCAAGGTTGTCTTCTAGTTTTGGAATGAGAAAACACCCAATTTCAGGTTTTAATAAAATGCATAAAGGAATAGATTTTGCTGCTCCTAAAGGGACTCCGGTATATGCTGGTGGAAATGGAGTTATAGAGAAGGCAGGAGTAAATGGTAGTTATGGTAAATATATTAGAATACGTCATAATAATGAATATAAAACTGCGTACGCTCACTTAAGTGGTTTCAAAAAAGGGATAAATAAAGGTGTTAGAGTAAATCAAGGAGAGATAATTGGTTATGTTGGTAGTACAGGAAAATCTACTGGCCCACATTTGCATTACGAAATTATATATCAAAATAAGCAAATAAATCCTTTAACCTTAAAATTACCATCTGGTAAAATTTTAAAAGGTAAGGAGCTGGAGAGATTTAATAAAAATTACAAAATGATTTTAGCAAATCATTTAAACAATTTATTTGAATAACTATTTAGAGCTTATAGATCTTTTCTTTTTAACAGGCTCAGAAATAAATGGAACAGATTCTATAGATTGATCTGTATCATCGTCTTTGGTTTCTTCTTCATCTAATTTTTGATTATCTTCATTAGAAACTTCTTTATTTGCATCAGTATTAACATTTTCATTATTTAATAGTTTTACATCCTCAGATGAATCTTGTTCTTCAATATTAATACCAAATTCCACCATTAATCGGTAATAATGATCAGTAAATTGATAATAATATTCAGCTTGAATTCTATCGCCAGAACTAAAGGTATCTTTTGCAAGTTTTAGATATTTATTATACTGTTGAGTAATATTTCCCTTACCTCTGCCCTTGGAAGTAAAATTATTATTTCTCTTAAAATTTGGTCTTCTATTTGATTTAAAGGTCATACGACCATTTTTCTTGGTATACATAATTTTTTAGTTAATTTAGTGAAAATTCTAAAATTTAATATTTTCTTAAATTACGATTTTCTTTATCTATTACCCCTATAGCTTTGAAAAAACCATAATTCTATCTTTTTTTTGCAAATCTTGAGTTTTTTTTTCAAATTTTAATGAAGAAACATTAAAAATTTCTCTACAATCATCATATTGTTTTGCCCCAATCTCTATAATGAAATAGGCATTAGAATTCATAATTTGAGGGATTTTTTTGGCAAATTCTCTAAAAAAACTTAACCCATCTTCTCCTCCGTCCAATGATACAAAAGGTTCAAAATTTCTAATTTCCTGAGAGACATTTTCCAATTCATTTTTTGTTAGATATGGCGGGTTAGAAACTATTAAATCAAAATTTTCATTAATATAATGAATAGTTGTTTTTTTTAACTTAATTCGATCATGTAATTTTTTATCTGTTATGTTTTTATCTGCTACTTTTATTGCATCTTCTGAAATATCTATTGCAAGTATATCTGCATTTTCAAATTCTCTTGCCAAGGAAATAGCTATTGCACCAGAGCCAGTTCCGATATCTAGGATTTTAATATTACTCTTTTTATTATAAAAAAATTTATGACTTTCTTCAATAATAATCTCAGTTTCAGGTCGAGGATCTAATACAAATTCATTAACATAAAAATCATCTTTCCAAAAACTTTTTTTGTTAATTATTTTAGAAATAGGTTCATTTGCAAGCCTCCTATTTAACATCAAATTAAATTTTTTAATATTAATTTGATTTATTTTAAAATTACTTAAAATAATTTCATTTTTAAATAATCTTGAATAGTTAAGCAGAATTCTTAAATCAATTTCTGGATTTGGTATTTTATTTTTTTTTAATTTTTTTAAATTATTAAGGATAAAGTCATTCATTGCCTAATTCAGCTAATTTATTAGTCTCCTCATCAGCAATTAATGGGTTAATTAAATCATCTAAACTGCCTTCTAGTATTTCTGTTAGATTATAAAGTGTTAAATTTATTCTGTGATCTGATACCCTTCCTTGTGGAAAATTATATGTTCTAATTCTTTCTGAACGATCTCCTGAACCAACTTGATTTTTTCTTTCTATTGATCTCTGTTTATTTTTGTCTTGAATTTCGTTATCTAATATTCTTGATCTTAAAATTTTAAGTGCTTTAGCTTTATTTTTATGCTGTGATTTTTCATCTTGCTGTGAAACAACTATTCCTGTTGGAATATGAGTAATTCTAACTGCACTATCAGTAGTATTTACAGATTGCCCTCCAGGTCCACTTGACCTAAAAACATCAATTCTCAAATCTTTATCTTCAATACTAATATCCACTTCCTCAGCCTCAGGCAAGACAGCTACAGTAGCTGCAGAAGTATGGACTCGTCCACTACTTTCAGTAGTAGGAACTCTTTGAACTCTGTGAACGCCTGACTCAAACTTCAATTTTGAAAAAACGTTATATCCTGAAATATTACATATAACTTCCTTTATTCCTTTTAGACCTGTCTCAGATATTGATAAAATTTCAAAATTCCAGTTATTTAAATCTGAAAAACGTTGGTACATAGAAAATAAATCTGCTGCGAACAGAGAAGCTTCATCCCCTCCAGTTCCAGCTCTAATCTCAAGAATAGAGTTTTTTTTATCATTTTCATCTTTAGGAATCAGAAGTCTCATTAAATCATTCTCAAGAATGGTTATTGATTTCTTTTTTTCTTTTAATTCTACTTCAGCCATTTCTTTTATTGAATGGTCATCATCATCAATTAATTTTGATAGCTCACTTATCTCACTTTTATCTTTCTTATACTTTTTTATTGTGTGAACTATTGGAGTTAATTCTGCATATTCTTTATTTAATTTAACTAATTTTTCAGTATCTAAATTTGATTGATTGTTTAAGTTATTTTCTATTTCTTTAAATTTTGACTCAATGTTATCAAATTGTTTTTCAAAATTAATCATTTTATGTGATCTAAAATATTGTTTAAATCTACAATATTTTGTTCTCCACTAATTAAATTTTTTAAAGCAAAATTATTGTTTGTTTTTTCTATTTCACCAACAATTATTATATATTGCGCTTTTTTCTCATTAGCTAAAGATAATGATTTTTTTAAATTATATTTATAATTCCAATGTACAGGAAAATTATTTTTAATTAAAAAATTATAAATTTCTAAAGCATGTTTTTTATAAGTTGGATCTTGAATTGCCAAATGTATGTTTTTTTCATCAGAAACTATATCCTTCATTAACAACATAATTCTCTCAATTCCACCAGCCCATCCGACACCTGGAATATTTTTACCCCCAAGCGTTTTAATTAGTCCATTATATCTCCCTCCCCCTATCAGGGTATCCTGACTTCCAATGTCATCGGTCTTAAACTCAAATACTGTATGACAATAATAATCTAAGCCTCTAACTAGATTTGGATCTTCATAAATAGAAATATTAAGATCAATCAAACAGTTTTTAATTTCTTCATATGAGTTTAAATCTGATTTTGAAATTAATTCAATAAGCTTTGGACATTTTTCAATTGTATTCTTATCTTCAATATTTTTTGAATCTAAAATTCTTAACGGATTAGAATATATTTTATTAACACTATCAGCAGATAATAAATTTTTATTCTCATTAAAATATTTTGATAAAGTGTTTTTATAATCTTTTAAATTTTCTCTACTTCCCAAGGTATTCAAATGTAAAGTAATTTTTCTGTGTGGAAGAATATTTTTTAATATTGTGCTTGCTAAATTTATAATTTCAATGTCAGCAAAAAAATCATCAGAGCCAAAATTTTCAAAATTAATTTGATTGAATTGTCTATACCTTCCTTTTTGCGGTCTTTCCCTTCTAAACATTTGTCCTGTTCCAAAGAATTTAGCAGGTAAATTATTTAACAAACCATTAGATATAGCAGCTCTTATCATTGGTGTTGTGTATTCTGGTCTTAAAGTAATTTCATCTTCATTTCTATCCTTGAAGGTATACATCTCTTTTAAAACCACATCACTCTGCTCTCCCAAGGGTTTTTTAAAAAGTTCAGAACTCTCAAATATAGGCGTTATGAGTTCATGAAATCCAAATTTTCTGGCGTTATCTTTAACTTCAAATACAACTTTATTGAATTTTTTTATTTCATCTCCAAATAAATCGTGCGTTCCTCTTATAGGGTTTATTTTCATATTAGTTCTTTATACTATTATTTTCAGCTTTTTTTCTAATTATATCTTCAAGATATGGAGCTAAATCTTTATCTTTAACTATATGATCTTTATTTCCATCAACATATATCATGTGGGTATTATTTCCTCCCCCTGTTATACCAATATTAGTCATGTTTGCTTCTCCTGGGCCATTTACAACACAACCAATAATAGAAACAGTCAAGGGTTTTTGAATATCTTCAAGTGATTTTTCTAAACTTTTAACAAGATCAATGACTTGAAACTGTTGTCTTGCACATGATGGACATGAAACTATTTTAACACCTCTATTTCTAAGTCCCAAACTTTTTAAAATCTCAAAACCAACTCTAACTTCTTCTTCTGGTTCATCTGATAGAGAAACTCTAATAGTATCTCCAATTCCATTTAATAAAAGATTTCCCATACCTATCGAAGACTTTATTGAGCCTGTTCTTTTACCCCCTGCTTCAGTAATCCCTATATGAAGCGGATAATCACATTTTTGTGCAAGACCTTCATATGCTTTTATTGCCATAAAAATATCAGAAGATTTGACACTTATTTTAAAATTAAAAAAATCATTATCCTCTAAAATTTTTATGTTATCTAGGGCGCTTTCAATTAATGCTTCAGGATTAGGTTCAGAATATTTATCTAATAATTTTTTATCTAAACTACCAGCGTTTACACCAATTCTTATTGAACAATTATTATTTTTTGCAGCTTTTATAACATCTTTAACTTTTTCTTTTGAGCCAATATTACCAGGATTAATTCTAAGACAACTTGCACCATTCTCAGCTGCCTCTATTGCTCTTTTATAATGAAAATGAATATCAGCTATAATTGGAACTTTGCTATGTTTTATAATTTCTTTTAAAGCCAATGCAGATTCTTTATCTGGCACTGATACTCTAACTAAATCTGCACCAACACTAATTGCTCTATCAATTTGTCTACTTGTAGATACAATGTCAGTTGTTAAAGTGTTTGTCATAGTCTGAACTGATATAGGGTTATCACCTCCAATTAATACATCGCCAACATTTACTACACGCGTTTTTCTTCTATAAATTTTCTGATATAATCTTAACATTAGCTAATTACTGAAATCTTTATTCAAAACTAAAGAGTCAACTACCTGTCCCTTTTTTCCAATTTTCCCTCTTACTTTTTGATCAATAAAAACCATTATATGACCAGCATTACCAGATGTAATTGAATAATTTGATTCCAAATCATATGAGTATTCATCATTTTTATTCATAAGTTGACTAAATATAATTTCATCATCTTCATTTCTTATTTGCACCCAAGTGTCATTTAAAATTTTAAGAGTAATAATCATAGGTTTGTAATTTTTATCTTTTGGCAAAGAAGCAATTGCACTAGATGAACTATAATCAATATCTGATTTAGTAAAATTTTTGTGCTCACTTTTATCTATAGGTTTATTTTGAATCTGATAATCTAAATTTGCCCGCTCAACTATAGATACATAGTTTTCTGGTAAATCTGGAATAATTGCGTATTTTCTTTCAGTTTTTTCAACTTCAATAAATAAAAAATAAAAAGATGAAAAAATAATTAAAATAAGACAAAAAGATTTTATTTTATTTGAAATAAAAAAATTTTTTTCAACTCTTGGTCTTTTAATTTCAAAATTTTTGCTTTCTTTGGGAAAATGATCATTTTTAAACTTCCTCACTAACTCAATTTCGTCAAGATTTAAAAAACTACAATATGCTCTTACATGACCAAGAATAAAAACAATATCTATATCATTTTGTAAATAACTATTTTCGATATTATTTAAAATTTCTTCTGAAATCTTTAATTCTTTAGAAACATCTGAAAGTATTAATTTTTTTCTTTCTCGATTATTTTTTAAAATTTGACCTACAAGCTCCATATGAAATCTTTTTTATAAATTATAAACTTCATGTAGCGATTTGACAGCAATATTTGTATGTTTTTCATCAATTAAAACGCTAATTTTTATTTCTGAAGTTGAAATAGCAAGTATGTTTATTGTATTTTTTGCAAGTGTTTTAAACATTTTTTCAGCTACTCCAGATTGAGACATCATACCCATTCCAATAACTGATATTTTCGCTACATTTTTGTCTAATGATAAAGATTTATATTCTAAAGTTTTTTTGCTATTTTCAATGACTGTTTTAGTTAAATCGTGATCTTTTTGATTGATAGTAAATGTAATATTTGCAGATATTCCGTCTTGAGAAATATTCTGAACTATCATATCAACATTAATATTATTTTCAGTCATAAGTCCAAAAATTTTTGCTGAAATACCTGGCTTATCTAATATGCCAGAAATAGTTACTTTAGCTTCATTTTTACTATAGCTAACTCCACTCACAATCTCTTTTTCTATGAGCTCTTTTTCGTCAACTATAAAAGTGCCAGTATTTTTTGTTAATGAAGACAAGACTTGCAAAGTTAAGTTATTCTTCATTGCAAGCTCAACTGATCTTGTATGCAAAACTTTTGCACCAGTGGATGACATCTCAAGCATTTCTTCATAAGACAATTTTGATATTTTTTTTGCATTTTTTTCAATATTGGGATCAGTTGTAAACACACCCTCTACATCAGTATAGATGTCACATCTATTAGCACCTATAGCAGAAGCAATAGCGACAGCTGTTGTGTCTGAACCACCTCTTCCAAGTGAGGTAATTTTACCATTTGTATTTACACCTTGAAAACCTGCAAGTACAATAACATCATTTTGATTAAAGTATTTTTCAATTCTTTTGTTATCAATTTTAAGAATTTTTGCTTTTTCATAGTTTTCATCAGTAATTATAGGTACTTGCCAACCTAGTAGAGGGATTGATTGAATCCCTTTATTCTTTAACGCCGCAGATAATAAGCCTATTGTTACTTGCTCTCCTGAAGTTAAAACTAAATCGCTCTCAATTGAATTTTCAGATCCAAATTCATCAAGATAACTCTGCAATTTATTAGTTTCACCAGCCATAGCCGACAAAACAACAATAATTTTGTAATTTTTTACTTCTCTAGCAACTATATCTGCTATATTTTTAAGCTTTTCATTATTGGCAACTGAAGTGCCTCCAAATTTCATTACAATTGTATTCATTGATATTTAACAGTTTAAATCTTCTTGGGTATTATTATTATTAGTATAAAAAACAAGTTTTAACATGAATTTTAAAATAAAAAAAAGCGAATTTGATCATTTTTCTCAACTTGCGAGCGAATGGTGGTTAAAAAATGGTAAATTTAAAATTTTACATGATATTCAGCCTATAAGAATTAAATATATTCAAGATGTAGTTAATAAAAGACAGCTTAATAAAATGAAAATTTTAGATTTAGGTTGTGGAGGTGGCCTCATATCAGAAGGATTATCTAAAATAGGAGCAAATGTAACAGGAATAGATTTTATTAAAGAGAATATTAATATAGCGAAAATTCATTCTCACAAAAGTAATTTAAAAATAAATTATAAAACACTAGATTTTGAGAATGAAAAAATAAGTTCTAAATTCGATATTATCGTAATTTTTGAAGTTTTAGAACATCTCTCTGATTGGAAATCTTTTATTAGAAAAATTCAATCAAACTTAAAATCAAACGGGGTTTTAGTTATATCTACAATAAATAAAAATTTAATTTCAAAATTTCTTACTATTGATTTGGCTGAAAATTTTCTTCAATGGATACCACTTAATACTCACAATTATCATAAATTCATAAGACCTAAAGAGTTAGAGTTTTTTTTGAATAAAAATAATTTTAAAAATATCAGTTTTAATGGTTTAGAATATAGTCCATTTAAGAGAAAATGGAATTTATCTAAAAATACTAATGTAAATTATTTTTGTAGCTGTATTTTAAATTAGTTATTTTTTTTGTTTGACTGAAAGGGAAGTGGCGTGATACTTATATCTTCTTCAATTAGTTCTTTTGTTTGTTCAATCGTTGCTTCCCCATAAATTGGCCTATCTTTTGTTTCACCATATTTAATTTTTTTTGCTTCATCAGTAAATTGATCGCCAACATAATCAAAATTTTCTTCAACTACTTTTTTAATTTTTTTTATATTATTCGCTAAAGTTTTTTTATTTTTAAATATTTTAGAATTACTCTTTTTTCCAACATTTGGTGCCATAAGAGCTTTATTAATATTACTCCTTTCACAATTTGGACAATTAATAAGTTTACTTCTTTTCTGACTTTTAAAAGCTAAGGTATTATCAAACCAACCCTCAAATGGAAATCCACAATCATCACAAATTAAATTAAAAACGATCACAATTATTATATTATATCTTTTTTCATTTTATCAATATTTACTCATTATCTTTATTTTGTATTTCAATTAATAATAGGTTTTTGTTAAATTTCGAATTAATTGCTGTGTTATATGATAAGGATATTCCAGTATTTTTATAAAGCAATATATTCACGAAATTTTTATCATCCTTATAAATATCAAAACTAGAAGCTTCGTTAAAAAACAAAAACAAAGTATCGTTATCAATTATTTTTTTTCTAATAATAAAAGAGTTAGTAAAATATTTAATTGAAATTTTTATATTTCTAATGTTTTCATTTATTTCTTTTTCCAAATTATCAAATTGATCTAAAGGAAATTTGAGATCCTTTATAATGGGTGATAGTTTTTCAATAAGATTAACTTTTAATATTTCTAAAAAATTTAAGCCTTTCACCTTATCATTAATTGAATTAATTTCAGATAGTGCAATATCAAGTATATTTTTTGTAAGTGTTTCCATTTATAGTTTATATATAGATTAATGATAAATAAAAAATATCTTAAAAACTTAAGATGTAAAGAAATCAATAGCAAAAATGACTTTATTTTTGATTTATACAATGACAGAATTATAGACTCTCTTGAAATAATAAATCTTAACTTTAAAAAAATATTAATTTTGGGAGACCATGGAATTAAATTAAGGGAATTCATTAATAAAAAATATATTAATAAATCAGTAACTCTTTATGATTTAAAAAAAAATAATTTTGACCTTGATAAATGGGAATATGAAACAAAAGAATACGATCTAATTATAAGTAATTTTTTTTTATTTCTAAGTGATAAATTTGATAATATATTAAAAAAAATTATATTGTCACTTGCTCCTAATGGTTTTTTTCTTGCAACATTGCCAACTAAAGAAAATTTTAATGCATTGAAGTTGGCTATGATAAAAACAGATATGGATCTTTATGGAGGAGCTTTTAATAGATTTAATAAATTTATAGAATTAACACAAATCATAGATTTATTAAAAAAAAATAATTTTAAAATACCATTAGTAGATTTGGAAAATATAAATTTAGAATATAATAAATTTAAAAAATTACTTCATGATATACGTTCAATGAATTTGTCTTATTATAATAAAGACAAAAAACAAATATTCGAAAAAAAACTTTATTTTAAAAAATTAGAAAAAAATTTTAAAAGAAACTCAAATAATAATTTTGCTATTTCAACAAATTTTTATATTATCTCAGGTTGGAAAGATCACAATTCTCAACAAAAACCCTTAAGACCAGGGGAGGCAAAAAATAAATTGAAAGATTTTTTATAATTATTAGGATCTGTAATCTGCATTAATTCTAACATATTCATTATTTAAGTCATTTCCATAAACGATACTAGAGTGATTACCTAAATTTAGATTGACTTCAATTTCAATTAAGTTTTTTTTCATATAATTATCAACTTTAGATAAATTAACCTTCCTATTTCTTTCACCTTTTTTTGCCAAAAGAAGATTTCCAAATTTAATAGTAATTTTATCTTGTAATATCTTTTCTTTAGTTTTTCCTATAGCCATTACTACCCGACCCCAGTTAGCATCTTCTCCTGCAATCGCAGTTTTAACAAGAGGAGAGTTAGCAATTGAAAATGCGATATTTTTTGCTTGAGATTTTGATTTTGCTTTTTTTACATTTACTTTAATTAGTTTTTTTACTCCTTCTCCATCTGAAATAATTTTAAAAGATAATTCTTTCATAACTTTGTTTAAAGTTTTAGAAATTTTTTTATAATGTGTATTATTTAATCTAATTTTATGAAAAGGGTTAGAAAAAAGCATTAGTGTGTCACTCGTTGATGTATCAGAGTCCACAGATATAGAATTAAAAGTTTCCTCAATATTATCTGATAAAAGTTTTTTTAATTCTCTTCTGTTTATTTCACAATCTATAAAAACATATGCTAGCATAGTTCCCATATTTGGGCTTATCATTCCTGATCCTTTTGCAAATCCATAAATTTTAATTTTTTTATTAAGAATTTTAAGATTGTGAATTGAAGTTTTAACAAATGTATCTGTAGTCCAAATAGATCTAGCGGCATCAATAAGCATTTTATTTTTTGAAAAAGATAATTTGCTAATCTGTTTACAAATTAAATTTGGTTTTAGCTGTTCACCTATTACTCCTGTGGAAGAAACCAATATCTCTTTTTTTGAGCAAGACAAATACTTAGCAAGTTCTTTTACATATTTGTCTATATTTTTTAATCCTGAATTACCCGTATATGCATTTGCATTTCCTGAATTGACAATTAAAGCTCTGCATTTACCCTTGTTATTTATTTTGTCCCAAATAATTGGAGCTGAAGGCATTGAAGTAAGAGAGTACTTACAAGACACATTAATAGTTTTATCAAATATAATGATCAAAAGGTCATCATTTTTCTTTTTAAAACCTGAATTGAAAGTAAAAATTTTAAATCCTTTTGGATATAAGTCCTTGTATTGCTTAGGCGCAAAAGGAGATTTAGATTTTATATATAATCTATCATTACTTTTGAGAACTAAATCCTTTCTAGCGTTCTTGAATTTCATATGTTAACAGCCACATATCATAATATGCTTAATATTGTTAATAAATTATTTGGAGGTTTAAGTTCCAATTATCTTAAAAAATATGAAAATGTTGTTAAAAAAATTAATAATTTTGAATCAGAAATTTCGAACTTAAGTAATGATGATTTAAAAAATAAAACGGACTTTTTTAAAAATAAAATTCAAGTTGAAAAGTTAAATATTGATCAGATTTTACCAGAAGCATTCTCAGTAGTAAGGGAAGTTTCAAAAAGAACACTTAATATGAGGCATTTTGATGTTCAGCTTATTGGAGGCATAGTTCTTCATGAAGGAAAGATTGCAGAAATGAAAACGGGTGAAGGTAAAACACTAGCTGCTACATTACCCGCTTACTTAAACGCCATTTCAGGTAAATCTGTTCATATAGTTACTGTTAATGATTATTTAGCCAAAAGAGACTCCGAATGGATGGGGGAAATTTATAAATTTCTTAACTTAACTGTAGGTTGTGTTAATTCAAAAACAAATCATGAACTTAGGGCAAAAGAATATGATTGTGATATTGTTTATGCAACAAATAATGAGATTGGATTTGATTATTTAAGAGATAATTTAAAAGGAGATTTCGAAAGCCTATGTTTTAAAAAAGAAGCATTTGCAATTGTAGATGAAGTTGATAGCATTTTAATTGATGAAGCAAGAACACCATTAGTTATATCTTCTGAGTCTACATCATCAATAGACTTATTTCCTAAAATAAATAAAATTATTAAACTTTTTAAAGAAAATGATTATGAGTTAAATGAAGAAAATAAAACTGTGCTTTTAACAAATGATGGAATGGATTTTGCAGAAAGACTACTTATTGAAAATAATTTAATTCAAAGTGGTACTTTACAAGATTTGGATAATATGGCTTTAAATCATAATATTATTCAAGGTTTAAGAGCTCATAAATTATTTATTAAAGATAAAGATTATATAATTAAAAATAAGCAGATTGTGATAATAGATGACTTAAGTGGAAGACCTATGGAGGGTCGAAGGTACGGAGATGGGTTACACCAAGCTATTGAAGCTAAAGAAAACCTTACTATTCAAAAAGAAAACCAAACAATTGCTTCAATAACTTATCAAAATTTTTTTAGAACGTACGATAAATTAAGTGGTATGACTGGTACAGCACTCACTGAAGCAAATGAATTTGAAGGCATATACAATTTAGGAGTAGTTTCTATTCCACCAAATCTAAAAATTAACAGAGATGATCATAATGATGAAATTTATATTACAAAAAAAGAAAAATATGATGCTGTTATTAAACTTGTAAAAGAAAGAAATATAAGAAAACAACCAATTTTAATCGGAACAACATCGGTAGAAAACTCAGAGTTAATTTCAAAATATCTCAAGAATGAAAATATTGCACATTCAATTTTGAATGCAAAACATCATGAAAAAGAGGCAGAAATAATAGAAAAATCTGGAATACCTGGGAATGTTACAATATCAACTAATATGGCAGGGAGAGGAACTGATATAAAGTTAGGAAATGAAAATAAAGAATTAAAAAAACAAGCAATAGAGTCAGGCGGATTACTTGTAATTGGTACTGAACGACATGAGAGTAGAAGAATTGATAATCAACTAAGAGGAAGGTCAGGGCGACAGGGTGATATAGGCGAGAGTATTTTTTTTCTTTCTTTAGAAGATGATTTAATGAGAATATTTGGTTCCAAAACCTTAGAGAACGTTCTTACTAAGTTGGGTTTGAAAGAAGGAGAAGCAATTACACATTCGCTAATCACAAAATCATTAGAAAGAGCTCAGCAAAAAGTTGAGTCTCACAACTATGATATAAGAAAACAAATTTTAA
>CAYQFB010000001.1:19480-20961 GCA_964416705.1 uncultured Alphaproteobacteria bacterium | reverse complement strand
GCGATCTGAATTCGGGTGCACGGTTTGTGGCTGTTCTAACGAGTGAGTGGTGCGGAAAATGACTGGACAACAAGGAGGAAAGAAGTGCTGATTGTTCTCGCTATTGTTGGGCTGACATTAGGTGCAACAGCAATCCAACTTGTTCCAGAAATTGCGGGCGAGGCGATAGCAATGTACATTGTTGAGCCACCAGAGGATACCGGTTACGGAGCAAGTCTGGAAGACCCGGAAAAAACACAAATCCAGCAGCCGGATAGCGCGCAGGAATTTAGAACATCGATCTACCCCTCACCGACATACGGCGCAGTCCTGCCAGTACTGCTCAGTGCTGTTGTTACCGAGCAGGAAACGCCGGGAAACCTCGATACCTCCGGTCAGGCCGATACAGGTGACCGAGTACAAATGCCGTCCCAGTCAGGCTCGATCCCGGCTGAACAGACGGGCCAAACTCAGTCAGAAGAAGGCGAAAAAGACGGTGTCTTAGTATCTGCTGTGGACACAGAGACCACTGAGACCAGCGATGATGGTGATCTTGAGGTGGGAGATTCTTCTCAGTCGACTCCAACTGATGATCATCTACTGCTGGCATTGATGCGAGAAAAACCGAAGATGAATCCGGATGGAACCATTTTCCTTCCGATTGCGACTCAGAGGGCGTTTGCCGTCAGGACCGTTGTTGGTGAAATCACCAGCGCTCCTATAGGCATCGAGCTGCCCGGACGGGTGGTCGTCAATCCCTCCAGCAGTATATTGGTTCAAGCAAGTTATCCCGGAGTATTGGAGAAAGTAGAAGGTCGATTTCCCTATGTCGGTCAGGAAGTCTCCCGGGGGCAACTTCTCGCCAAGTTACGACCGATCAACAATCATCTGGCTGAAGCGCAAATCCGGGAGAAAATTACAGAGCTAAGTAATCATATTGAGTTAGCAAAAAAGCGAATGGCGATGCTGGAGGAAGTTGTCTATGTTCGCTACCGAGTCAACAAGATTGAGGAAATCCGAACCGAAATACAAGGACTTATTAGGCGAATTTCAGTTCTGGAAGACTCTCTGACAAAATCTTACGAGTTACGCGCGCAGACAGATGGCGTGATCTCAGAAATTGGCGTGATGGCGGGGCAGTATGTTGAAGAGGGTATCACCTTGTTCCGTATCATTGATCCAACAATGCTCTGGGTAGAAGCTTCTGGCTATCAACGGGGGCTTCAAAAAAGTATCCAGAGTGCAACCGCGCTTACAATCGAGGGAGAATCAATAAACTTGAGATTCGTTGGAGGAGGACTTGCACTCAGCAATCAGGCCATACCTCTACTATTTGAAGTCGTCGGAACAGAGATAGCTGGGCTCGCGATCGATAATCCGGTTACCGTTTTTGTCCAGACCGAAGAAGATAGCGTTCGAGGAATCAAAGTCCCTCGTAGCAGTATTGCCCGAAGCACCGATGGCGCTGCATTAATATGGAGTAAAATCTCCCCTGAGGAATT
>CAYQFB010000001.1:10930-19380 GCA_964416705.1 uncultured Alphaproteobacteria bacterium | reverse complement strand
AAAACTCGTCGGGCAGAAAAATTCTTCATGATCGGCCACCTGTCGAACCGGATTCGGACCACGACGAACCAGATGTTGATAACGAGTTAGGAACCGCTGCGCTGTCAACGACTCCTAGCGCTTGGCAACAGATCCGCACCCTAAAGGATTCGATCCAAGGATATCCTATTAGTTCTGGGGCATTTCTTGGGGCAGTTATTGCGGTCGCTGCGGTTTTCCTGTTGCTTAAGTATTTTCCGCCGATTGATCCTCGCATCAGCGAAATCTCGCTCACCACTAACGAATTGACAGGCCAAATTACCAGTCAGGGACTGACCCTACAAAGTATCGAGACGGATCTGGTGCGCACGATCGGCGCAACGTCTGAGACGGCGGCGGTACTCAAAGAACACGAAGCACAGTTCAATGGCATTGTCGAGCGAATAGCCGCCACTGAACGCACCCTTGTCTCTCAGCAGAGTCCAGGATCGCCTATGTTTGGCATTGCTGCAGCGCAGTTACTCAACAATATCTCCAACGGAAAAAGTTTTGCGCCTGAGTGGGTGAATCTGTATGCGCTTGCGGGCGATTCACCTGAACTACAGCAGGATCTACAAAGACTAATGCCCCTAGCTCACACAGGTGTTCGGACAATAGAGGATTTAAAGGTCGCTCTCTCAGCGTATCGCGATCAAATCTTTTTTCCCGATTCTGGGTTCGGTCGGGTCTTGGTTCAAAGTCTGTCCGTAATTCAGTATAAACTGGGATTACCGATAGCACGGACGACCAAAGACGAAGTCGCTCTGCAACATGTCAATCAAGCACTCGATCACCTTGAATTGAATGATGTAAAGTCTGCAGAGTACGTCATCGCTTCATTGTCCGAGCCTTACTCTGAGCAACTCTCAAATTGGGTGGAGGCCGCCCGCCGGCACCAGGTCGCAAAGTCCGTAGGACAAAATCTTGTTGGGATAGCCGAGCAAGCTTTGAGACAGCGTCTCCAGTAGAAACCTTATCAGGCCTTGGACCTGAGGCGTGAAGCCGAGTAATAGCCTCAGACAGGAAGCATCTTAAGCTCCCAGGATGAGCCAGGTTTTCCCTTTGTTTCCTTCTTGTGTTGGCAAGGTCTTCCGTAATCCCATCAATCTGACGAGGCGCGCTGCCGTGACTCTGAAAGCTGGGACAAGGCCAATTCACTAATTGCAGCAGATGATCGATCGACGGTTAACCGTCTCCTAAGAAGATCAATATAGCCCTGAACCATCTCCCTTTGCGCTCCTTCAAGATGAGATAGGGCTGTAATTGCGCCTTCGATATTGGCCTGCTTTATCTGGTCTCTTGTGACCGAGAATATAGCCCTCGCTCTATCCGATTTCTCCACGGCATTTTTCACCTCTGAGTCGACCAAAGAGCGCAAAGAAGTCACTACTTTCCCCAGCACCGTGTCAGACTTCGTGCCGGAATAGATCGCGACCTCTTGCTCGACTGAAGGCAACATACGCTCCAGGTCGGCCAGAGTCGGGACCCCGCTGAGCGCATAAGACTCAACGAAACTGATCAGCGTCAGTATTTTCTGGTTATCTTGATCACCGTTTAAGGCCCTTACGGCGCTGACCTCTTGGTCAAAAGGGTTTCCAGTCTGCAAAGCGCGACTTAAATTGAGCAACCCCATCCCTAAGGAGGCGCTCCATATACTATCCAACCCGCTCTTTGATATCGGGTCTGCGCGATCTACGACAGTCACTGTTTGCGCTACGCCACTAGTCTCCAGACCTTCTCCTGGAATTGCGGGAGCGCTCTCGCGACCGGTCGGGCTGGAATTGACAATCAAGATAAGCGCGATGATGGCCAGAGGCAATGCGAAGACACCAGCCAAAGTGCCTATCTTAATCAACAATTTATCTCGCTCAATGAGCTGTGTGAACCAACTCAATTCAGCTACTGGTGACTCGTTACGAGGATAGTCCGAAGACTTGGTCTTATGGTCCTGCTGTGGACTACCCCGACTGGTATCTTTTGGGGGTTGAGTGTGTACTTCGGGTGCTGCTTGGTTGGCCGAAACTGCTCCAGTTTTCGAAGAAGGGCCGGTAACGGGATTCTCCACAACCGCATTCGGACTTAGCGTCTCACCCTTAGAAAGTATCTTCGGTTCTGACTCTTTGGAAGAGACGCGAACGTCCGGGATTTTTCTTTTCCCCACGATGAAGTCCCGTAAATGATTTAAGAGTCAGAATGACCGATATTCGTCTCCTCCCTATCGCTACGTATTAAGGTCTCGACCTCTTGTGCGAGATTCCTTAACTCTATAGCAGCGGCGCAAGAAGGAGCAATTTCGACAGGGGAGGAGCCATGAAACGACGCCTCCTGGAATACCGCTCTATCTGCGAGAGAGGAAGACAGCAACTGGATTCCCAGGTTACTTAATTGTTCTTTCGTATGCTCAGTAACCAAAGTCCTTTTCACGCGGTTCAGTACGGCATACACCTTTGGCTCACGACCGGTTAACGCGACTGCATTTTCAGCCAGCCTTTTGGTTCTTACCGCTTCATAGATATTTGCCTCGTCAGCCATGACCGGAATCAACACGATATCCGATGCACCCAGGGCAAAAATCATGGCCTGGTTGGCGAACCCAGCACAGTCAACGAGCACGTAATCATGGGTTGAGGCCAATTCGTTTATCTCAGAGATCATAGAGTACTCATCGACATTTGAACTCAGCGCCATCCGTGACAAAACCCGTCCTTTTTCACACCATCGCGTCAATGTTCCGTTCGGGTCGGCATCAATAAGAGCGATGCGGTTCGATTCGACACTCCAATGGGTAGACAGGCCGGCGACAATCGTCGATTTCCCAGACCCTCCCTTGATGGTTGCAACCGTGACTATTGTTGCCCTTTGACTGGAGTCATCTCTTGCTTGTGAGGCGGAAAAACTTGGTGAGTACGTCATCCCTTGATCACCTGATAATGCGACTCATAGAAATTTGGAAGCAGGAAACGGACATGAGATTAGCATAAATCCGGAATCCTCAGCCTGGGGGGTCTCGATACCGATAGCGATCAGATCGATCTGCCAACATCAATATGCCTCAAGAATAGAGGATGCGCGACCGGCCTTGGATCTTGCCACCAGGAGAGCTAACGACTTTTCTCCAAATTTAAGGAAAAGGACAGGAGTTAGGACGGCATCCAAAAGCGTCGATACAAGCAAGCCTCCAGTAATCACAACCGCCACCGGAAAGAGCATTTCCATACCAGCTGCATCACCAGCCAGAATCAGGGGTAACAAGCCAAAACAGGCTGATGATGCTGTCATGAGGACCGGCTTCAGGCGTTCCTGACTACCCCGAATGATCAACTTGCGGCCGAATTGCTCACCTTCGTGAATGACGAGGTTAATGAAGTGACTGATCTTCAATATTCCATTGCGAGTGCAGATTCCCGTTAATGTGATAAAACCCACCGCACTTGCAATGGATATCTCGAGGCCGGCTATTTTCAGCGCAATTACACTACCGATCAGAGCGAGGGGCACGTTAGCCATTATGATGATGGCAAGGACGCTGGAGCGGTATCGGGTTACCAATACAGCGAAGATCATAAACAAGGATAACAGTCCCAGGAACAACAAGCGTTTTGCGGATGTATCCTGCTCCGCATACCGACCCTCAAACTTTACGTAGTACCCTTCCGGCATCTCAAATCGCTCCAAGACAGCTCGTATATCGGACGGAATGCCCTCATCCTGCTCCTTGTCAGCATTAGCCATTACCATGATTCGCCTACGGCCATTTTCTTTGGCGAATTGGTTTGGCCCGCTGGACTCAACCACATCAGCAACCATTGACAAAGGCACAGGACCCGAGTCCGTCATAATGAGCGCCTGCGAGAGCCCCTGCTGCCCCCGATCGGACTGCTCCATTCGAACGACCACATCGAAATAACGCTCGTTATCTACGATCTGGGATAACTCAATCCCGTTAGTAAGGTGGCCCATCTGCCGAGTCAATGCCCCCTGGGGCAGCCCGAAAAGTTTTGACTTCTGGGGATCTACCTTCACCTGAAGTTGAGGAATCAGCGTCTGCCTCTCAATATTTATGTCGACGAGTCCTTGGACAGAATGGAGTTCTGTCTCAAGCTTAGTCGCAAGATTTCGAAGCATGCCGAGATCCTCGCCAAAAATCTTCAGTACTATCTGGGCTGGAGCCCCTGTCAACATGTGGTCAATAAGTCGGTGCGAGATCGGTTGGCCTACCGCTATACCCGCGGGGATACCGGCCAAACGCGCTCTAACGTCCTGTTTCACCTCCTCCATACTGCGATCTTGCAACTGAATCGTCACCTCGTACTCGTTGGCATGCACCCCGAGAGCATGTTCATCCTGCTCGGAGCGACCTGTCCGTCGTCCAATACTGACAACCTCAGGTACTTGACGGATCAGCCTTTCAGCAACTCTCCCGATCTTTACAGACTCCTCCAGTGAAATTCCAGGGCGCAAAGTGACAGAAATGTTCAGCGACCCCTCTTGAAAGGCTGGTAGAAATGTCCGTGGCAACGTAGGCACCGTCGCGAGGGCAACCAGCACCGCTACGCCAATAATCATGAACGCGGGTTTAGGGTTATTAATAACGGTCGTCAGTGCCCTCTCGTTAAACGATTTCAACTTCTGGACAGTCCAAGTCTCTTCATGCGAGAGACGTTTCATCTTGGGTAGAAAATGAGAACACAAAACCGGTGTCACCGTTATAGATACAACAAGACTGGCAAGAATTGAAACGATATAGGCGATACCCAACGGGGCAAACATTCGTCCCTCAATACCAGGAATAGCAAATATCGGAACAAACACCAGCACAATAATCATCGTCGAATACACGATTCCGGACCTCACCTCTTGTGATGCGTCGGCAACTACCGCAAGCACAGGCCGGGGGTCTGCTAGGAGTCGGTTCTCCGAGAGCCGGCGATAGATGTTCTCGACATCGACTACCGCGTCGTCTACCAGTTCGCCAATAGCAATTGCGAGACCGCCCAGTGTCATCGTATTTATCGTCATACCGAACGCATAAAATACGATCAGTGTAGTCAGCAGGGACAAGGGAATTGCGATCAATGATATGGATGTCGTGCGGACATTGGCGAGGAATACAAAAAGAATAATCGTCACTGCCACAATCGCTTCGATCAACACTTTCCTCAGGTTATAGATTGATGCGTTGATGAAATCTGCTTGCCGAAAAACATGATTTTGAATGCTTGTGCCGGGCGGCAGGCTTGCTTGTAATTCTTCAAGGGCTTTGTCTATTCGGCTCGTCAACTCCAGAGTATCCGCACCTGGCTGCTTTTGAACCGAGAGGATCACGGCGGGCGCGCCCATAAACCCAGCATCGCCCCTTCGCTGCTTGGGGACAAACGCGACCTCAGCAACCTGATGAAGTAGTATGGGCTGGCCATCCCGCATTCCAACTGCCAGATTGTTTAACTCGTCCAAACTCGTCGTCCTGCCGATATTCCTGATCAGAAACTCCTGTGAAATCTGATCAACGACACCTCCTCCGGTGTTACTGCCAAACTGGGACACCGCGTCCTCCACCTGCCTGAGGCTGATGCCAAGTTGATGCATGCGCATCAAATCAGGAATGACGTGATACTGGCGCACAAGTCCGCCAATAGGGACAACTCGGCTCACGCCAGGGATTGCTCTTAATCGCGGCGCTACCACCCAGTCTGCCATCTCGCGTAACGCCATTGGACTGGCTTCCTCACTCACCATCGCAGTCAGCAGAATTTCACCCATATAGGAAGAGATTGGCATGAGCATTGGCTGTAGCCCGGGTGGCATTTGATCATCTGCCACAACGAGCCGCTCCGCCACAGTCTGTCTTGCGTCGTAGACATCGATATGCCAGTCAAACTCCACGTAGACGATCGACAGACCCGTAATCGAAACACTTCTGACACGGGTCATCCCGTCAGCGCCAGCCACTGCCCATTCGATTGGAGTTGTCACCAAGGCGGCCACCTCCTCCGGCGCCAATCCATACGACTCCGTCATGATCGTTACAAGACCTTTGTTGAGGTCAGGAAAAATATCGACTGGAATTTCTCTTTGAACGAACAAACCGTACCCGGCCAATGCAACGGCGAGCATAAGAATAACGAACCGACTCCGGAGGCTTGCTGTTACGAGAAATCTGAACATCTGTATGCTCTACGAATCCTATGCAGCAGTTAAGGCTGGAGATCCTGAGGCGCCATAGCCTTAGCTTTTTTTACCTTCAGATATGCCGCGATCAGCGACACAACTGTTATGCCTACTACCACACCAATCCCGGCAGGCAGGTCTACAAAAGCCAAAATCAAGAGCCCAATACATGTACCCGCAATGCCAAGGGTGAAAGCATGACGACTTGCATTCGGGCTCTCATCTAAAAATGTGACAAACATTGAGAAAGAGAGCATCAAAAAGAAGAGGAGGAGTCCAATACTTTGAATATACAACGAGATGACAATGACACAGGCGGTATAAACCTGGATTCGTTTCATCCCGGTATGGTCCCAGAAAAGCCATGCCACCGATATAACGGATGCAATGACGAACACAGCCAAATCCCGGATCGATAACTCGACAAGATTCCCGACAAACAAGTTCTCTACCAGGGTCATTGGTTCGGAAACATTGATAAGGATTAACATCTGGAAGGACAGACCGAAGACAATCAATCCACTTGAAAGCAGATCCATCCATTTGGAAGACACTTTTGCAGCGACAAACAGCGGCGAAGCAAGAACGACCGCCGTGATAACTGCAACACCAGGGAACGCCCAAGCGTTACTCGTCGATTCAAACATCCAGGCTGTGAGTGTAATCCCCAACAAACTGCACTGGATCAGCGCGACAACCGTTGCTGCGCCGACATCACTCATCGGCTCCCTGTTAATGGCCCTTGCGCCAAGAAGCGTGCCCGCACTGAGGAGAACGATGAGAACAGAAAAGCTCCAGTCAAACCCCATGACTTAACCCTTGTCGCGATTCTCGAGCACTATAGCAATCGCCTCTCGGAAGTACTCTTCATAAGTTTCCGGCTCTCCATCCAACACAGGTCCAAAAGGTACCCGAACAAATGGCAAGCCCATATCCTTGGCCAGTTCCTGGAGCTCCTCTCGATAACTCTCTTCCATGCCTGAGGAAGCGACGAAACTCATGGTCGCTTTGTCAACGAGTTTCGGGTTAGTGATTGCGTCCACACCCAGCCAGTCGAAGAAATAGTAGGAATATGGATCCACTAGAACCCTCTCGGCACTTAGTGACTGCGCAAGGCCCTTGGCATCCTGAATCAGTGAACCAAGATCCTGGATAAAAGCTTTTGCGTTCTTGCGGTATCGGTCCGCTGCGGACTTATCTAATTGAATAAAGCGGGATGCGACCTGTCCTGCTATCGCCCGAAGCCGTCTCGGATCTCCATGGACAAAAGGATTCTCGTGCGGGTCGTCCGCATGAATATCAACAACTTTATCAAGTTTGACGAGATCATTGACCAACACGCGTCCCGCTGCCCCTTGTGCCAATTTTTCGTTCGACGCCTTCTTTATCGCTTTGGAAAGCCACTGGTACCCAACAGAACATATGACAACATCCGAGCTGCGTAGGACTGCGGTTAACGATGAAGATACTTTGACTTGCCTCGAGTCTGGAGCGACGGTTTTTGGAACATACACTGAGACCGAATCGCCGCCGACCGCCTTTGCCAATACACCCCATTCATTGTGGCAAGCAAACACATTTAAGGCAGCCCACGACTGGCCTGACAGACTAAACAGGGCAAGCACAAATACAAAGCGGAAAAAGATACGATTCATTTTTTGACTCTCATTTAGGTTGGTATCGATAAATAAGTTTCTTCTGTTGATATCGGAGACAATTCTTGAAAAACAGTTTATGCGGGGTCAGTAATCGAGCCCTCTAGAGAACAGGCAATACCCGCCAGCGCAAGGGCTCTCCAGTAACGCCGCTACGTTCCGGACGACATGTCGCAACAAAACCTTCGTAAGATAAGACTCTGAAATTTTAGGGTATCTCGAGATTGAACACCACGACATCCTTTAGATTATTGACCTCCAGATCGACGGCTAACTGCCAAAGGCCTGGCGCGGACAATACAAACCCTTTAGCAAGAAATCTGCCGCGACCAAGATTCTCTATAGTACTAGGACTCACCGTTAAACCATTTTCATGCGTCAACAGATCCGCGTAGATTGTCACCACGGAAACTTCTACGGGACGACCCGCTTGATCCAGAAACTCAATAATAAAATTATGTGGCTTATTAGCAGAAACCAGTTGGGGCCCATGATCGAGGGTGGCGATAACTCTGTTCCACTCAGAGGTTCTTCGGTTGCTGAGATCGATATCTTCCAAGTTGTCCTGAATTGATTCCTCGTGGCCATGATCATGGTCGTGGCCGGAGT
>CAYQFB010000001.1:0-10830 GCA_964416705.1 uncultured Alphaproteobacteria bacterium | reverse complement strand
TCCAAGTTGTCCTGAATTGATTCCTCGTGGCCATGATCATGGTCGTGGCCGGAGTCATTATCGACTGCATTTACATCAGCCGTTTGTGAATCCCCTAGGACAATCGACGAAGTCGATAATGCAAACACCAAAAAAAGAATACCCGCGACAGCTGCGGTCCATATTGCGTGAACTGCTTTAGACATCGACTTACCCCCAATAATTAATGAATCGTTTGCCAAGTTTTGACAAAGTTAAAATAATAGAAAGGGCCTGACTGCCACGAACTATCGGGATCTTGGAGCGCCCCTAGAAGTATCAACCTCGCCGGGCCTGAAACGTCTAACCCTAAGAAACGGCCATCTCAAAAACAAAATTACCAAAAAAAAGATCCAGAAGTTTGCCTTATGTACCGCCCATAACGTCAACGACGCAATACTGACTCCCAGCCATGACATCGTTAAGATCCAAATCAGGGACGCCCCTAGCACCCTCAACTTTCGACGTACCGCCAGATTAAAGCCAAAGCAGGTCATGGAACCTATGACCAACAAACACAACCCGAAGCCGACCCCAATGATCGATAATGGGGTGTACTCAACGAAAAGAATCTGCATAGCCCCACCGAAATTATACATCCACGGATTCATATTTAGCGCGATGAAATCACCGAGACTCATGTTCCAGTAGCTGTTCTCCAAGAAGAGCGTACTGAGACTCCGGTCTTTGACATCAACAGTGGTCAAAAATAAAAGGATCGCCATCAGAATGCCGGCTATGCTGTTTAGACGCCAGAAAATCGGCATCTGATGAAACTCAGTAACCGCTAGGCGAAGAACAATGACTCTCGACAACGTCGTAACTAGGACTAAGAGCCCAACCACAGCTACAGCATTGAGAGTAGCCTGTAACATACGCAGGAGATCGCCGTATCTATGTCTTGATCAAGCAGCCACAATCATGACTTGAAGGTCGAGCCTGGGTCTTGGCGTCATGCAGGCATACTCTCATACACACTCAGAATAGCAATTTTCTTTGATAATGATCGAGACGAACATCCAGTTCTTCCTTGAGAAAATAGAAATCCCGATTATCAAAAAAATTCATCATTACTGCGTTCTCTGAAACCGCGTCATGAAGTTGATAACCAGTGGCTGGGGGCGACCCCGGATAGGCAATAAGAAAGTACTCATTAAGAATTAGGGGTTTGACTATTGCAACACCAGCGATATGTCGGATGGGGATAGTTCGTTCAATTCTCGGAGTCGCACCTGAAACCCAGCGCAGTGCATGATTAATCCAGCCATTACGCAGGATCATCAGCTCATTTTCATAGAGTTCGACCGTGCCACCAATACCTTTAGCAGTTGCAATAGGCGTATTTTCCGAGATCTCTGAAGCGCTCATTATAGGTCTCAGTTTCGGAGTTAGGGGAGTAACAACTCTGTTACGGTGGGCTCCTCCGAACCCCAACGATACTTACACCCCGCCCATTGAAAAACACGACATAGCATGATTGGTCCCGCGGGCTCTAACCATCATAACCGGGGCTGAAGTCTATCCCTCAAACGCTTTCTCCCGCAGTCTTCGAGATTGGTGATCCCTAACGAGAAAAAATCCCAAATTGGTAGGGATTTTTCAATTTGGCAATCTCCGACTTGCGACGAGCCCTGTCGATATCTTCCTGTGATCTACCGATATCCTCGTAAATGGCAGCCTTAAGCCTATACAAGTCAGCGATACCTGTGCCTTGAGGCATTGCTTCGAGTTTGTCTAGCACCTTGAGTGCCTGCTCTGCACGCCCCTGTTTCCACAGGACTGCTGACGCATAGATATACGACACAGGCATACCTTTATCCAAAGATACTGCCTTTCTCAAGTATTGGAGCGCAGAGGCATAGTTACCCTGAAGCCCAAGTACCCCGCCCATATTGGCATACCCAGCCGCATAACCGTCATCCAACATAATGGCTTTCGTGAAACTATTCCCAGCATCATCGAGATTTCCCTCGAACATGTAACTGAGCCCTAAAATGTTGAACATCTCGGACGCGGCCGCCTGTGCCCGCGCATGATGCCCATGAGACCACTCCCCCTGTACGTTCTCGTACGATCCCGACCCGTGCCGGACAATCCAGTCGTTGGCAAAAGCCCGGGTTTGCTTGAATGCTCCCTTGGGAGCAGGAGAGTCGTTAAGAACCAAAAACGCATTCTGGCTCGCTGGTTTCTCCTGCGATAAGAGATAGAACGCATGGGCTGTAGGCTTGGCCATCCTTAAAACATGTGCAGCAACGGAGTCCAGCATCCCAATGAGATCTTCCCCTTTGCCTACGACTGTTTGAGAATCAATAACACGACCTGATCGTGTTTCCAAAAGATATATTTCTGCTGTTAGTTCAGTAACGCTTACACCGGACACGTCCGGTGTATATTCTGAACCATAAATATTCATAGACATTCGATGGTCAGTCATATCAAGAAGACTATGGAGGCCGTTGACGGGATTCATTAATCCGAACTCGTCCGCAAGGGACGCCAGCGCTGAGTCTTTATAGTTGAGCCTTAAGGCGTGGCGATCAAGTGGGCTGATACCCGCCTTGGCCTGAATTTCAAGAACACGCCGATTCAGGAGACTACTAACAGACTCCTCAGTAAATCCCAAATCGCCATATTCTTCCGCGACGTGAATCTCATCGAGGATTACATCCGTGGGCTCAGTCAGAAAAGTGACACCACCAAGTGCTGTCATCGTACCGAGAAATAACCATTCCAATATGCCCATGTTACATTTCTCTTCCTATCTGTCCTCGATACGCCAGATTCACCCTCTTTTCGCTACCTTCGCTACCTGCTACTTCAACGCTACCTGCTACTTCAATAGAGTAAGCACCTATTAGTCAGGAATCTTGTTGAACCAGCGTCTTGAGCGTGTCCAACGACTTCTGCCTACCCTCCAGTCTCGCTGCTCTATGATTCGCTTCAATTTTGTCTTTACGCTTCGCTCTGAGATTCCGTTACCTGCCCAGATACGATAAATTGCTACTGAGTTGTTAAACTCCTTTCGACTGATTTTTCTGCGACCTGTCTTTGAGAATCGGAACAGAACATCCTCAATACGTTTGTCAAGGTGCCGCTCTGATCCAACATTATTCTCATGAAGAATACCAGTTGCTAACCACTTAGCTTCATCATACTCAATCCCAAACCGAGCAACACCCGCCCGAATTAGCTCGCGCTCATCGTCTTGAGTCAGGAAGGGGCGATCCGCCGCATGTGCCCTTACATAATCTGCAAACTGGCTATGATCTACCACCTCTATCTTTCGACTAGTGCCTTGCAGCATTAGTTCATGACCCATCACCGCTGGTACGCTAGCCTCTACCTCGGGCAGGTCGTTTTTTCGTCGCATTGTTTGATATCTCCAATTTGAGAGCAAGAGTTAATGTGGGTCCACGCTCACAGTATCGATCTGGCATTCAGAAGTAAGTTGATTGCATATCCCCAATCACTTCGATTCCCTTTTCTAACTGCTGCAGTGCGTACGTTTTGAAGATCTGAATCCAATCGGCCGAATCGGTGATCAACTGATGGTACAACGATTCCGCGAAAAGAGAGTCTTTTGAGATCGACGCAACCACCGCATCGATATAACGATGATCTTCTGGGGTGGATACCTGATTATTTATTAGAACTCCGAGTGAGGTGCAGATGGTTCGAATATTCATGGTCTTTGGAAGCCACCCTGGTAACTCCATGGATATGGTCGTTGGGATGTATCCACGGACACCCAGATCTGAATCAACTTCCCACCCCAGATGCGCTTGATCTTCCAACACACCGTTTGTAACTCCTGTGAGCTCTAGCGCTGGATGCTCATATACATACTTAAGGCGCGGCACCGAAAGATCTGGAATCTCGATGAAGACGGATGCCTCCAGCAATCCCAGAGAGACTTTCTCGAGAGCTCGATAGCCACCGATCTGTTCTACCTTACTTTGCTGGTTATCTTCCCTCACAAGCGTTTCTGGCCAGATCGAGTTAACCATGAAATGCGTATCAAGATCCCCTGGGCGACCTATATCAATAGATCGACTCGACGACACTTCGTTGGGACTCGATTGATCCAAAGTCGTTCCCGATCGAGTTGCGATAAAGGCGCAAACAGGAATCTCCCCGTACAACTCGAGTTGCCCCGCTAAGTCAGCGTGTTTTGACACATAGTCAACAAAAATATCAAGCCGACTAAGTCCAACCAGAGAGGGGTCTTCTGCTATCGCTGTGATCGCCTCCAGATTGCTCTCAGTACGGGACGGGAGCACTCGATAGTCATTCGACAATAAATCTCGGAGTTGAAAAGCCAATGCTTCCTGCCCGCTTCCCACGGTAGCACCAGAGAATAGGAAAACTCTATCCTGTCCTCGATCTCCCGCAGCAAAACTCGTACCCGTCATGACGAGGCACAAGAGAAGTCCTCCTATAGCCAGGAAGCCTGCAGATCTACTGATACCACTGAGGAATCGACACCCGCCGCACCACTCACTCGTTAGAACAGCCACAAACCGTGCACCCGAATTCAGATCGCTAAAAAATCGCTAGAACAGGTTATCAGCAGCCCATATCCCAGTAAATCCACCAAGAATGGTTCCGCCAACGGTGACCAGGCCGTGACCACCTAGCATATCAGCAATCAGGGCCCCGGCCAGCATGCCGGCACCCATGCCATAGAGTGTCTTCCTTTCCATTGAGCGGACCTGATCGCCCGCATCGTTCAGCATCTCGGCGACCTCCTCCTGGATTTCCTGTGCTATCTCGATCGAAGTCTGGGGCAGGCTTTCACTCGTAGCCGCTTCCGGGGTCGTGGTGGATTGAGCCATGGCCGGTACAGAAACTATTCCCATTAGGAACACAACAGTACAAATAGAGATCAAATAACCTAATGACTTATTCATGATTTGCCTCCAGAAGCATTGGGCGCATCAAAACGAATACCTTGAGGTGCGCTGAACCTTTCTATTCCAGCACATATTAGCGTGATTTCAGCGCGGATGCCAGCAACGGTACCGTGGTGCGCGGATCAGTAGCACTCCTCACCTGTGGAGAGCAAACTGGTGAACCTCACGATTAGTTTAGGCAAGGATACTCGGCGGGACTCCTATAGCGAGGGTCGCCCCGGATTATGGGAGGCAGGCTGAACCTGAGCTGAGAGCCGGTAGCGCAGGTTCGAATAAACCAGGCCCATAAACATAAAGATACCCAAACCGATCAGCACGATCATCGCCAATCCCCACGACTGGATGAACAGATAGCCTATCGCGATGGTTATAGGCAACGCCAGCAAGCCCAGGATCACGATCCCGAGCAATCCAACACCGTGATAAATCACTGAGGCGAACGACAAAAGAATGACCAACAGAAAAAGGCCCGCTGCGATCTTTACCATAAGCATGATCAGCCAATAACCTATCCCGTTGTCGGCTGATGCACTGAACGCCCAGTGCAAATACGAAAAGCCTGAAGGATTGTAGATTGCGAACAAAACCCCGTAGACCAACAGAAACCGGACAACAATACCTGAGATGCCAATACTATTCATTAACGACTCTACAGATTCATGTATTTCGTCGCGACGATGAGAAACGGTTTTCTAGATACCGAGCAGGAAATTTTAGTCGCCCCAGTCAAGGCAAACAACTTGTCTCGGTTCTCAAAAATAGGTATTCCAAGTCCACTGCGGATACTGTAACATTATCGTTGTTACCAGGTTGGGATCCATCCTAAATATCAGCCGGTATTTTCAAATCAGCATTCTTAACAAATATCATTTTCATCGACCGGTCACATTGCTCGTTAACGTCGTCCTGACGCTCGTTCTCGCAAGCATGCTGACCTTACCTGTCGCAATGGCCTCGCACGACGCGGAATCTTCAAGCCTTACGGCCTCGACCTCGCAGTCCTCAAAAAGTGGAGAATCCGAGCAATCGAAAGCCGAGTCGGCAGCGCAACAGATTGAAGAATTAATCAATAGTGATCTTCAATTGAAACAGAGAGATCGGTTGCGCGCCTATGAGGCCGCTGGCCTTACAGTACTCACAGGGGGTATGATGCTAGTCGGTGCCCTTGCGGGGGGGCCGGTAATCGCTGTAGCGGCAGGAGTAAGCACGCTCACTATATATATGGTGCTCGACTAGCCTCATTTATTTATTCACAACCGATGCCTATCATGGGTTCCACCGCATATGATTGCTCTAAGCACCACCCTTCTCCTTGTGACACTTGCCCTAGCGACAGATACGATTCTAGAAATCGGCTCAGAAATAACCGCTGCGACGATTAATGATACCGATATGGGGGCACGGATCGAGGAGGATCGAAGTTTGCCCACAGCAATTGTCGATCTCTCCCCGGTTGCAGCATTACAGTGGTCCAGGCAAGACGGAATGTCGAATTGACCGCTGCAATAATAGTCGCTACGCTGCTTTCAGGCCTTTTGGTAGAAACCGGCTCGGAACTGCTCATCGAACAGTATTTTATTGATGATGATGCGGGGGCCAAACATGACGTCGTACCGGGAGCACACGCCCATATCGTGAACCTGGCACCTCAGGCGACCGTCAACTGGGCCAGTCATTGACTGCCCGATAATCGACCGTCGGGCAATGGTGCCGGGACTCTCATTAGCCTACGTAAGCGGTCCGAATCTTCCTACGCATCCTTTATAGTGCCGAATTCTTTACGCTACTATCGCGCCCTGCGGAGGATGTATCCCACGATAGACCATAAGCCGCCTTCAGTCCCGCCACGAGAAAGACCAACATTCCCACCAACAGAACCCATGTCGGAATAACCTCCAGAACAGTCGAAATTGCTTCGACTTCGGCATGTTC
Organism: uncultured Alphaproteobacteria bacterium; assembly: GCA_964416705.1. GTDB lineage: Bacteria > Pseudomonadota > Alphaproteobacteria > HIMB59 > CACPNW01. The sequence continues at coordinate 3,967 of CAYQFB010000001.1, read as the reverse complement.
CACCAATCCAGGGATGGTCAACATCATGACACCTTGATCTGTATAAGCATCAGCTGTAAGAGTTAATTCAATCTCATGATCTCCCGGTCCCATCGTCACTTCTTCCACGACATACATGCCTGGACTACGCTCAATAGGCGAATAGGGTACAAAGTCAACTGAAACATCGAGACTTGCGCCAACTGTAGGACTTGCCGTTGCATAATCATCTATGAATAACACGAGTCGCGATTGCTCGGAGCCAGATTCCCCGGACTGGATATCGGCTAATTTCTTGCCGATGCTGTCGGTAGCATAGATAACCAACACTTGGTGCGCTCCAAGTCGGGTTGCGGCTCTTGGATAAAGCTCCTGAACCGACTCTGCTAGGACTGCATGGGCAGTTTCCTCGTCGCCATGACTATGACCATGGCTATGTCCCGCATGCCCTTGCGCAACTCCAAGAGAACCAAGGAAGATGGTGATCGCTGCGGTGATTCTTAATGGATTCGTCATTCACTTAACTCACTTAACTCGATTTGACAAGTCTTTCGGACAAACTGACTCGATACTGGCGAGAAACTTATTTACTTCGTTCTACCGCTCCAAAAAGACTGCCGGATATTATCCAACCCATACAACTCATTGGATGACAACCAATGACACCAGGGCCTCACCTGCGATCCTTTCGTGATACGGAAACCGATCTGGTTTACCAGGGCCTCGTTGAAACCGGCTCCGTTTTGCCGAATCGTCGATATCCCGCTATAACGAGGCCAGAATGGATTTTACTGAAGGCTCCTGGCCCTTAATTTCTTCTTCACTGGGCAGTTCTAGTTCAGGATCATTGTTCAATGGCAGAAAAAACAGTCCTGCGATACCTGCCTTGACCACAAAACCACCAAGAACCACCAGCGAGGCGACCTCTAGTGCGATGAGAGCAGCCACCACCGCGGCAACTGATTCTCCGCCTTTCGCAATTGTGTAAAGGCCGTACCCGGCTATTGCCGCGGTCGATGCCACACTACCTACAACTGCAAGCTCCGTAACGCTCATCCCCAGCAAGACACCGTCTCCTGATTCCCTTGAAACCTCATCATTCGATTGCGCCTGCATTGTTGTTCGCAGCACTCCGCCTTCATCAGCGCTCAGAAGCAGCGGTGCCATCCCCGCGAATGAGATGAGAAACACCGTGGCAAGCTTCTTTAAGGACATGGGATGGTCCGGTCTTATCCTGATGAAACGAATATATGCTCCTGATTATATCAGCGGTCAGAGGCATAGTTTCTTGGAATGCGATCCTTCTTTCTATCTAGCCACCTGAAAAATTCTCGATATACTACATGATATCCATTTTGATCGAATATCGAGATGTATACCATCTTCTCACCGAAATCCTTCCCAATTGGGCCGTCTATGTTCGACCAAGAAACCAATAACTCGAGCTTGTTCTGATTGGGAATCGACCTATTTAACTCTTTATGTCAAAGAACAAATCTCCGTTACATAAATTCAATGCGAAAAACTATTGCTGCACTGTTTTCTTGGCAGGTGTGTTAGCAACTACCTCTTTCGTTGCTGAGAGTGATGAGTCGAAACCAGATGCAAATCTTCTAGGAGTAAGCGATATAAGAATCACCATGAGCCAGATCACTCCTGATGCAATCAGTTGCGGACTCGCGCTTGAGCACTTCAAACCCATCCTCAAAAACCAGTTGCAAGCCAATGGCCTTAAGTTAGTCTCGTCGACAAGCACTTTGTTGACCCTGGGTTTAATGACGACGCTTGATATGGACCGAAGTGTATGTGGGACCTCAGCCACGCTCGGAGTCTATAGAAAGGTTGCTTACTATGACGATGATGCGGGGTGGCTACGGAAGGGTTATGTTGTGTTATGGCAGAGAGGACAGCAGGTTGTCTCAGGGACTGCGGATCATGCAGAAATGACAACATTAGTCGTCCAGCAACTCTCAGAGAAGCTGATCGAGAGCTGGCGAGCTGAAAACTCAGAAAATGAGCATTGATCTGATCATATGAATCTCCTACTGGACTCCCGATAGATTTTCTTTAAGATCTGATTGACACTGGAAAACAATATCTGTTGCTGTTATACATCTGCCCAATGGCCGGTCTTCTGGCGAATTTCAACTCGTAAAGTAAGTGCAAATCAACAACTGGCGTCCACGGTATAAGTGTAAACTCCAGTCCTAATGTTGATTACTCGTGTTGTCAAAAAGAAGTTTTCGACTGTAACTGTATCTGTGAGGGCGCAGAAGCTTCCATCACTGTCGTACTACTATTCCCCCCCTAAGATATTGTGCTAAACCGATGCCGATAACATTTCAGGACGGCAATATTCGTCGAGGACGATCGAACGCGCTTTTACTAGTCGCACTGCTCGTGTCGCTACTGGCCACGCCCTCGGCTATGCTCGCCAACGATGATCTCACTTCAGAAGTCTCCGTAGGAGCAGAAGAACCAAGGACGTTTCTCGGAGTCAGTTACAAACATGCTGCGGTTATTTCCGCTGTCGTCATTGGAGGTGCCTTAGTGGTTAACTCTCTGATTGGCGCAAATGTAGGAACCACGATCGCCGTAGTATACGTCGGCCACCTCATCGTCGAAGCTGGCATCGTGGCTGCTGCAGCAGGAGGCAGTCTTGGATTAAGCTGGTGGACCGATGACGAATCTAGTGAGACCCTTGACCCGTTCTGATTGCGCTGAATTCCACCCTTTGACAGATCCCAGGCGCGACTTTTGAGCGCTTACGACCACCTACTGTCCCCGCTTGATATCGGACCGATGCGCGTACGCAACCGCGTGCTGGTCTCGGCCCACGTCCCGGGCTTTGCCGAAAACAACAAACCCGGCGAGCAGTACGTCGCCTATCACCGGAACTATGCCAAGAACGGCGTAGGCCTTCAGATCACCGGCGGGACGCCGGTGCATGAATCGGGGCTGCTGAGCGTCAACAAAGACAGCCTGTGGAATCTCAACGACGACATCATTCCGGGCTATCGTGCGCTCGCTGATGCGGTACACGAGGAAGGCGGTCGGATTCTTGCCCAGCTTGCCCACAGCGGCGGCACTGTCCTGATCAGTCAACCGGGCCGGGAGAGCTGGTCGGCATCTGCGGTTCGCTCAGAGACGACCGGCAACATCGCCCACGAGATGACGCTTGGAGAAATTCAGGAGGTCATTGACGCCCATGCCCGCGCTGCCAAACGGGTCGCGGCCGGCGGCATGGACGGCGTTGAGATTCTCAGTGCATTTGGGTTTTTGCCTCAGGCCTTTCTTTCACCGCTCACCAACCGGCGTACCGATCATTACGGGGGCGTTCTTGAAAACCGTATGCGCTTTCTGCTGGAACTGCTGGAAGCCGTAAAAGGAGTGCTCGGACCGGATTTTGTACTGGGTGTTCGCCTGCCTGGCGACGAATTGGAGCCCGGCGGCCTCGACCTTGCCCAGATGCAGGAGATCTGCCGCCGGGTGAGTGACAGCGGGCTGGTTGACTACCTCAATATCATTGCCCATACCAACATCACGCATCTTGGCCGGGCGCGTCACTGGGCGCCCACGCCCACACCCCATGGCGTCTTTGTACACCTTGCTGCAGCAATCCGTAAGGTCGTGAATGTCCCCGTCTTCGCGGTGGGCCGTATCGTGGACCCCGCTCACGCAGAAGATATCCTCGCCAGAGGCCAGGCCGACATGGTGGGCATGACCCGGGCCCATATCTGTGACCCCGAGATTCTTCCCAAGATTCAGGGCAAGGTTAAAAGCAAGGTGCGCATCTGCGCGGGCGCCAATGTCTGCATTGCCAATCGATACGCCGGAAAACCGATCCGGTGCATCCAGAATGCGTCTCTGCCAACGCCGGGGGTTGAACTCTCCCCGGCACAGCAGCCAAAGGAAGTTGCCGTGATCGGCGCGGGGCCCGCCGGGCTTGAGTGCGCCCGGATCGCGGCCGAGCGCGGGCACCGGGTGA